>SLGK01000118.1 GCA_007123775.1 Anaerolineae bacterium
CTTCGGAAATTATGGGAAAATTAGGCATTGCTTTCGGCGGAGGCGGCGCACGCGGCGCGGCCCACATTGGGGCCCTTATGGAATTGGACCGGTTGGGCATCAAACCCGATCTCGTTACCGGGACCAGTATCGGCGGGCTGGTGGGGGCCATGGTTGCTTCCGGCCTTTCTACCGACGATATGGCTGCCTTTTTTGAAGAGGTCAGCCTGACCCATCTCTACTCACTACCGACCAGCATCCCGGCCCTCAGCCACAACAGCAAACTCAAGCGCATAATCAAGCAAACCCTGCAAAAGGAGACCTTTGCCGACCTCAAATTGCCGCTGGCCCTTGTGACCGTAGACCTGATCAGCCGTAAGGAGATCATTCTGGATGAGGGGGATTTGTTATCGGCCGTTTTGGCTACCATGTCGATCCCCGTGCTGCTGCCACCCATCGAACGGGATGGGCTAATCTTGATTGACGGCGGTATTCTGAACAACGTGCCTTTCGACGTGGCCCGCGCTCGTGGCTCAACCTACGTCATCGCCATTGACCTGACCAACACCGCTCCCTTCGGCACCAGCGACGACGAGGATGACAATTTTTACACACCTATCACCATGCTGGAGCGGGCACTGGCCATGACCCGGCGTCGCCGTACCTGGCAAATTCTCTCCACCACCACCGACATTATTTCCTCTCGCTCCCTGAGCGCCCGCCTGGCCATCTCCCAACCGGAGTTGATAATCCGCCCCGAAATGGGCACTATGGGGCTGTTCGATTTCCATCGCTGGCAGGAGGGCATTGAGCGCGGCCGGCAGGCAGTTTTGGATGTGGAGGATGATCTGGTGGCGCTGAAGAATAGCCGGAATTTTAATCAATGACCGAGGACAGAGGACGAAAGACGAATAGCTATTCCGTCTTCGGTCTTCCGTCCTCGGTCTTAATGTGTGTAGGAGGCTACTGTGAATATCTTAGGTATAGACGTTGGCGGGTCGGGCATCAAAGGGGCGATGGTCGATCCGGAGACGGGTAAATTTACCTCCGAGCGTATACGTATCGACTCGCCGGAAGATTTTCGCCCGGATGATGTGGTGGCCGTTATTGGCCAGATTGTGTCTGAGTTTGATTATCAGGGGCCGCTGGGCCTGGGCTTCCCGGCTGTTGTCATGGATGGCGTGGTGATCACGCCGCCGACTTCGCTGGCTTTTCCCGGCTGGGAAAACTACCCGTTGGCGGAACGAGTAACGGCCGTAACCAACTGTCCCACCGTCGTTATTAACGATGCCGACGCGGCTGGCTATGCCGAAATGCGCTTTGGCCACGGCCGTAACGAACCGGGCGTGGTGCTGGTTTTCACTCTGGGCACGGGCATTGGCAGCGCGTTGTTCGTGGATGGCCAGCTAGTCCCCAACACCGAAATGGGGCGCGTTTACCTGCGGCAAAAGAAGCGCGTGGCCGAACATCAGGCGGCCGAACGCATCCGAGACGAGCTAGACCTCACCTGGAAAGAGTGGGGCAAGCGGCTAAACAAATATTTCAACCAGATCGAACTCCTCTTCTGGCCACGACTGATAATTATCGGTGGCGGCGTTAGCAAAAAGCACAAAAACTTCCTTAAGCATATCCGCGTCCGGGCCGAAGTACGCCCGGCTCGCCTGCGCAACAAGGCGGGTATCATTGGCGCCGCCATGGCCGCGCTAGAGAAGGAGGAAGGATGAATTACGAATTACGAAACGGGCCACCACTACGCAATACGTAATACGCACTACGCGCCACGCAAAACCTGCTATACTATAGCCCATGCTACAGAAAAAACCGGGACAGCGCCTCGCCTTTTTAGCCCACGCCGATGTGCTGCTGCTGGCTGAGACCCTGGTGGCCATGGCCAACGGGGATGGCGGCCAGATTGTGCTGGGTCTGGATGAAGCAGGCCATTTAGCCGACAATATTTGGGAAGAAGAGGCCGAAGCCGCCCTGCGCGAAGCCGCCCGCACCTGTCGCCCCCCCATCCCCACCGAGTGGCAGACCGTGTCTACCCGCCAGGGTGAACTGATCGGCATTAACGTGCCGCGCAGCCCTGAACTGCACAGCCTCGACGACGGCCGTGTTTTGATTCGCAGCGGCGTCAACAACCGCCCGCTGACCGGAGCCGAGATTCGACAGTTGGCCGCTAACAAAAACACGGCCGAATTTGAAACCGAAGTTGTACCCGGTGCCCAGCCTGATGACCTGGACCCGGCCATCATTGACGAATACCTGAATAAACGAGAAGCCCGCACCGGCCTTAGCACCAGTTCCCGCAGCCAACTGCTGTTTGAGATTGGGGCCACTGACCGCAGCGGTCAGCCCACGATGGCCGGCATTCTGCTTTTCGGCCGCAATCCGCAGGCCTTTTTGCCCCAGAGCGGTCTCGTTTTTGTTCGCTTCCCCGGCACGGAACCGCGTGATGCGGATGGGGGGATTGGTTACGGCCGTCGTGACGAAGTGAGCGGCCCTATTGCTCGTATTGTGGAGCGCGCCTGGAATATTCTGCTGGAAGAGATGCGCGTGGGGGCCAAAGTTAACGGCCTGGAGCGGGAAGAGCTGACCGAATACCCCCGTTTCGCCGTGCGCGAGGCATTGGTCAACGCCGTGGCCCATCGAGATTACAGGATAAACGGCCGTCGCATCGAAATCCGCATGTACAGCGACCGACTGGAAATTATCAGCCCCGGCGGCCTGCCCGGCTACATCACCGTGGACAACCTGGTCGAAGAACATTTCTCGCGCAACCCGCGCCTGGTCAATGGTTTGTACCAATGGGGTTACATCGAAGAGCTGGGCCTGGGCATTGACCTGATGATCGAAGAAATGGTCCAGGCCGGGCATGACCCACCTGTCTTCAAGGCGCTGCCCCACCAGTTCATCGTCACGCTGACCAACAAGCGGGAGCGACCCATGATTCCCAAATGGACGCGCAGTATGAACGAACGTCAGACGCGTGCCCTGACCTACATACAAGAAAATGGGAGCATTACCAATCGGGAATATCGCACGCTGTGTGCCGACGTCTCCCCCGAAACCTTACGGCTGGACCTGGTCGATTTGGTTGACCGGGGCGTTTTATTAAAAATTGGGGCTAAAAAGGGAACGTACTATATATTGAAGTAGGGCGTAGTGCGTAAGCCGCAGCCTAAATCCTAGGCAATACGTAATACGCAACACGCACCCCGTTTCCCAAACATATCCCAATTTATCCCAAATATATCCCAAATATATCCCAATTGGGATTTGGGATAGACAAAGTATCATGACGCTTGCCCAACATTTCCTCATCGTTTCTATCTTTCCCCTGACGTTTTTAGGGTTGTTGGTTTTTGTCTGTTTCAACCAGAGCCAGCACCGGGTAGCCCGACGCTGGTGGCTGGCTACCCTCCTGGCGGCTACGTTGTGGTCGAGCGTCATCCTGCGTTTTCATGTAGACCAGGCATTTACGGCCGAATTGATTTACGGTTGGGGTGTCGCCGCTAATTACGGGCTAAGTTTGACAGCCCTGGGATTGTTGCTGGCCACCGGCGCCTATCTCGGCTTTGATCGGTCACGGCGGATAACGGCCGTTGCCATTACTGCTGTACTCATTGTAGCCGCCTTCATGCTAGACATTCATTTGTGGGGCTATTACCTGGGGCCATTGCTGATCGTGGGCCAGGTTGTCGACCAATTCGATCTGTGGATTGCCATGTGGATTGCCAGTTGGTGGCTGGCTGCCTTTTCCGCCCTGCTCGTTACCTTACAACAAAGGCAAGTCGCCCCCGCCGATTCAATCTATCGTAACCGAATCAACTACTGGCTTATCGTTATTATTCTATTCTTGCTTGGCAGCAGCGTGGCTTCCGTCCAGCAGCACAACCGGCCTATCTACCAGGAAATTGGCGTGCTGTTCATCTTGCCCGCAATGATTTTGGGCACTATTAGCATCATCCGCAGCCAGATACCCGATCTGCAACTGACGGTGCGCCGTCTGCTCAACCGGCTGTCGGGAACGCTGATTGTTTTCGGTATTACCTGGCTGGTTCTGTCTCTTTTGGCTGAGGGATTGGCCAATTTACCGCCGGGGTTGAGTCACAATCTGGTGCTGATGCTGGCGGCGGCCCTGTTTACGGGCCTGTTCATGCTGGTTTATCGGGTCGTTGATCAGCTCACCCGCCGCGTCTTCCTACCCACGTCCCAACGGCATGACCTGGGGCTGGCCGACTATACGCGAGGGATTGGTAATCTGCCTGAGCCAGACCAATTGGGCCGGTTAATGCTGCATCGCATTGCGTTGCATTTGGGAACGACGGATAGCCACTGTTATCTGGTTGAGGAAGGGCCAGGCGGGCGGCTGATGACACGGCCGTTAGTCAATACCAACGGCTCGGCCATGCCGCCACCCGCCTCTTTTGCCGCCGACAGCCCTTTCGTTACCTATCTACGCCAATCTCGTATGCCATTGGTCTATTATGATCTCACCAATCTGCCCCAGTTTGCCGATCTGCCAGAAACCGAACGGGCAACGTTACAGTTGTGGGACAAAATGCTCTACTTGCCGCTGAAAGCGGGAGATAATTTGATTGGAATCATCGCGCTAGGTGTCAAAGAGAGCGGCGAGGCTTATGACCTGGCCGAACTGGGCTGGCTGGTGGCCGTGGCTAACCAGGCTGGCCCCTTGTTGGCCCAGGCGTGCCATCTGGACAGCCTGCGCCACATTAACGATTTTGTGTTTGCCCAGAACCAGATATTGGCACACCGGCAGCAGCATAGCCATGCGTTGCGCTCGTTGCAGCATCAATTTGTCAATTTGGTCTCACCAGAGCTGAAACGGCCGTTGTCAGACCTGGAAAAGCAGCTCAACGATCTCCACAGCAACGAAAACGGGCAGCCAGACACAGCGATGAGCGAGGTGCGCACCAACGTGGCCCTGCTTCGCTCCAGATTGGATGGCCTCATCCGCACTGCTAACCACATCCAAAAACAAGACGTTTTTGACTTCAAACAGGTTCACCTTGACGCCATCATCCGCAGCGTCATGCGCAAGCTCAACACCATGGCTGAGGCTCGGCGTATCCTGATAGAGTACAACATGGCCAAGCTGGTGCCCGACATTGAAGGGGACGAGGCGCGGTTGCACGAAGCCATTCATCACCTGCTGCACAATGCCATCAAATTCAACAAAATCGGGGGACAGGTCAAGATTGATTGTTATGTTGAAAGTGGCGACCTGTGTGTGCGCATCAACGATTCCGGCGTTGGCATACGACCAGACCGGCTACCCCATATCTGGTTCGGCCCTGGTAGGCAAGAGACTAACGGCAGCCAAATCCAAGATAGCGGCCTGGGGTTAATGCTGGCTCAGTTCATTATCACCGCGCATGGCGGCCACATCGACGTTGAAACCAGCTATGGTCAGGGCAGCACCTTTACGGTCTATTTGCCGCTCGCGCTGGTAGAAGACGCGCCGGCGAACCGGTCTGACGCCGCCGAGCCATGATCAGCTTTACCACTCCCGCCGCGCTGTTGCTGCTGCTGTTGCTCCCCTACTTTGTTTGGGCCGGACGGCCGTATCACCATTACACCAATCGCGGCCGCTGGCGAGATTGGGCCAGCCTGGGACTGCGCCTGCTGATTTTGCTGCTGCTCGTTTTTAGCCTGGCCGGGGCGCAAATGGTCCGCGCCTCAGACGAAGTAGCCGTTGTCTTCCTTATAGACGCCTCCGACTCCATGGGACCAGAGCAAGCCGCCGCCGCCGAAACGTTCGTGCGCGAGGCCATTGCCGACATGCCCCCCCAGGCTCAGGCCGCCGTTATTCTTTTTGGGGCCAACGCCCTGGTCGAGCGCCCCATGTCGGCCGTGCCTGAATTAGGCCCCATCCGCTCCGTACCCCAATCGCTGCAAACCAACATCGCCGGGGCCATCCGGCTGGGCATGGCCCTCTTCCCGGCGGGCAGCGGGCGGCGGCTGGTGCTGCTCAGCGACGGCATTGCCACCAGTGGCGATACCATCGAAGCGGCCCGCTTAGCCGCTGCCGCCAAAGTCCAGATCGACTACGTACCCCTCATTCCGCCCGCACTGATTACCGAAGCGATGCTGACCGAGGTCCGCGCCCCCACCCGCGTGGTCCAGGGCGATCTGTTCAACATCACCGTGACCGCCCAGAGCAGCCATAACATGGCCGCCCAACTGCGCGTCCTCTCCGGCGGTACGATAGTCTATGACGAACCGGTTGAACTGCGGCGCGGCCAGACCAACCACACCATCCGGCTGCGGGCCACCCAGCAGGAGTTTGCCCGCTATCAGGTCCAGCTAGTGCCGGAGCGGGATACCTATTTCCAGAACAATCAACTGGCTGCCTTTACCGAGATTGTGGGACCGCCTCGTGTTTTGCTGGTGGCGGCGGCGGAGACGGAAACGGCCGTATACGAAGCCGGTCAACTATTTGAAGCCCTGATCGCGGCCGGCCTCGAAGTGGAGCAAACCCCGCCCGCCGAGTTACCCGCCGACCTGCCCGGCCTCAGCAACTACGCCAGTGTCGTGCTGGCCAACGTCAGCGCCCGCACCCTCACCTTGCGCCAGATGAAAGGGCTGCAAAGCTACGTGCGCGACCTGGGCGGCGGGCTGGTAGCCGTAGCCGGCCCCAACAGCTTTGGCGTCGGCGGCTATCTGGACACCCCCCTGGCCGAAGCTCTGCCCGTGGAGATGGAAATCCAGGATCAGGAGCGATTTCCCTCGGTCAGCATTGTCATCGTCATTGACCGCTCCGGCAGCATGGGCATCCGCGAAGGCCAATTCTCCAAAATTGAGCTGGCCGCCGAAGCCTCGGTGCGCGTGGTAGAGCTGCTCAACGACGGGGATGAGATCACCGTCATCCCCGTTGATACACGCCCCTACAACCCGGTTGGTCCACTGCCCGCCTCAGAGCGTGAGGAGGCCATCGCCCGCATTCGGGAGATGACGGCCGGGGGCGGCGGTATCTATATGCGGACCGGCCTGCTGGCCGCCGAGGAAGCGTTAGCCAATTCAGCCACCCAAATCCAGCACATCATCGTCCTGGCCGACGGCGACGACGCCGAGGAGAAGGAGGGCGTGCCCGAAATTTTGGCCCGCCTGACCGACGCGGGCGTGACGGCCACAATGGTCAGCATCGGCACCGGGCGGGATGTGGCCTGGCTGGAGCAGATGGCGGTGCTGGGCAACGGCCGTTTTCACCTGACCACCGACGCTGCCGAACTGCCCCAGATTTTCAGCGAAGAGACCACCAGCGTACAGCGCAGCTATATTATCGAGGAGCCATTCTTCCCCACGCTGACCGGCCGCAGCCCCATTTTGAGTGGTATTCAGCAAGTGCCGCCCCTGTACGGCTACGTGGGTACGTCGCCCAAAGCGGCGGCCCAGGTCGTTTTAGCCACCCACCAGGGGGACCCGCTGCTGGCGACCTGGCAGTATGGGCTGGGCCGCGCCGTGGCCTGGACCTCTGACGCCACCGGCCGCTGGGGGGTAGACTGGGTGCGCTGGGATGGCTTCGCTACCTTTTGGGCGCAGGCGGTGCGCTGGACCATCAGCCAGGATCGAGACAGTTTGGTGGAAATGGTGGTTGTCTATCGGGATGAGCAGGCGCGGCTGCTGGTGGATGTGCGGGATGAAAACGGCCGTTATCGCAACGGTCTCACTATGACGGCCAACGTGGTGGCTCCCACCGGCCAGGTAGAGACGGTCACTTTGCGCCAGCAGGCCCCCGGTCGCTACGAGGCCAACTTCCGCCCCCAAATAGAAGGGGCCTACTTTATCCGCCTGGCCGGGGAAGATGAAACGGCCGCATCGGTGGTGGGCCAGACGGCCGGCTGGGTGCTGGGCTACTCGCCCGAATACCGCCAGCTTGAGCCAGACCTGGAGCTGCTGGCTCGCCTGGCTGACCTGACAGGTGGGCAAAATGTGGCGGCGAATGGTTCGGCCGTTTTTGAACGTGCGCCCCAGGCCCAGGCCAGCTCGCAGCCGGTCTGGCCCTGGCTGACGCTGCTGGCCCTGCTGCTTTTGCCGGTGGATGTGGGATTGCGCCGTCTGGTCGTCACGCGGCAGGATGTGGCCCGGCTGGGGGAGTGGTTGTTCGGCCGTTTTCGCCCGGCTCAGGTCCCGGCCCCAGCCCAACCGGAGCCGGTGGCTCGCCTTTTTGCTGCCAAGCAGCGGGCGTTGGCTCAGCGCGATCAGACGCAGCTACCGACCGCATCTGATTCACCCCCGGTCTCAACAATCGGGGCAAAAGAGGTAGAAAAACGGCCGTCTACCCCCACAACCCCCAACAATGAGGCCGACAATACAGACTCTCTGGCGGCTCGCCTGCTGCGACAAAAACAGACCAAACACCACGATTCTGACGCCGGCTAGAACAATCCACACGCCAACAAAGATGGCTGAATGTCAGGCTATCTGGCCACTGGTCGTATACCTTTTTCCTATTGTTGTATTTGACTACTTGGACCATTATATAGGTCGGAAGTCCGTAGCAGGGGCTAAATGCACCATGGTAGCCGCTGATTACTGAGAGGCCTGGTCCCGATCCAGCCAGACTCTTATTAGGTGGTAGTTACGTGGAAAAAGGAAGTGTCTCATGAAACGATTATTGGCACTGCTAACAATCATGACAGTCCTGGCAACCTTGTTGGGGACCGCAACGCTGAGTCAGCAACCCGCTTCTATAAGCCAAACCCTGATTGTGCAAGCGAAAGATGTTCAGACGGCAGCAACGGCCGTTGCCGAACTCGGCGGCACTATCAATAGAGAACTGGCCATAATTAACGCCGTCACGGCCGTATTAACAGCCGAACAGGTTGCTGCCCTGGAACAGGATAGTCGCATCATCGCGCTTTATGGCAATGGTCAGGCCGAAGTTGCCCAGGCCAAACCCGGCCCTACCGGCGCCAATGCTAACTTTCCCCAGGTCGTTGGTGCCGATCAGGTTTGGGACGCGGGCATTGCCGGTGACGGCATTACTGTTGCCGTTGTTGATACCGGCATTGCTACCTTTGGTTGGAACGCCCAGCGCGTTATCGCTCGCTATGATGCTCTGGAAAACGGCTCCAACAAGCACGATCCGCACGGCCACGGCAGCATGATGGCCAGTATTATTGCCAACACCACTCAAGACACCAATGGTCCAATTGGCCTCGCGCCCGCAGTTAATCTGGTTGATGTACGTACTCTGGACGAAGACGGCAGGGGCACGTATGCTGAAATACTTGACGGTCTGAACTGGGTGCTGGCCCACAAAGACATATACAACATCCGCGTAGTCAACCTGTCACTGGTGGGTGGTGTGGATGGTCCTTACTGGTCCAACCCCCTGAATCAGGCTGTGGAGATGCTGTGGGATGCTGGTATCGTTGTCGTCGCGGCCGCGGGTAATGCCGGACCTGATCCCCTGACCATAGCCAGCCCTGGCAACAATCCATTTGTGATTACCGTTGGCGCGTTTACCGATAACTACACCCCTGATGATGAAAGTGACGATTACGTAACCCCCTTCAGCGGTGCTGGCCCCACGGAAACGGGGTTTGTCAAGCCCGACGTGATTGCCCCCGGTGCCCGCATGTTGGTTCAGGTACGCCCTGATACCACCTGGGCTAAGGCCAATAGAGACGCCCGCGTGCGCGGCATGTTCTACCAGATTGCCGGCACCTCGGCTTCAACCGCAGTCGCCAGCGGTGTAGCAGCCCTTATGATAGACGCTAACCCGGAGATGACGCCCAATCAGGTAAAATATGGGATGATGGATGCCGCCCGCCCGGCAGTGGACGCCGATGGCAGCCTGACCTGGAGCATCTTCCAGCAGGGAGCTGGTCGCCTCTGGGCACCTGATGCCGTATTGTACCCGGCGGCCGGCGAAGCCAACGCCGGTATGATTCCGGGTGAGCCTTACGTTGGCCCTACTGTCTTCCAGGATGGCCAGTTCGTTCTGGTCGATGAAAACGGTAACGCTATTATCGACCTGACCGGTTATATTTGGACAGGTGGCTATATCTGGACAGGCGGTTACATCTGGACGGGTGGCTACATTTGGACGGGCGGCTACATTTGGACAGGTGGCTATATCTGGACAGGTACCACCGACTGGCAACCACTGACCGAGGACGATCTCTGGCAGAGCGGTTACAGTTGGACAGAAGATGCCGGCTGGCCAGGTGGCTACATTTGGACGGGTGGCTATATCTGGACAGGTGGTTATATCTGGACAGGTGGCTATATTTGGACAGGTTTGACTACCTCCGATTAAACAGGCTGTTCCGCGTGATTGGTACAGACGTAACCCTTCAACACGCAGCCAGGTCTGTCCCCAATAACTTGAATATCTATCCTGAATAGGGATTGTGTTATTTTGAATCTAGTGAAAGAGACTACGGCACGTTCGTTACCCGCCTGGCTAGAACCTAGAAATATTTATCTTGGTTTTGTCAGTCTAATTGGGTTAATTTTAGTTTCATTTGGTATTTTTCATATACCACAAGACCAACTACCGTTGGTCTCTTTGCTTATTCTCCTGGCAGTTGCCGTCCAATTCACGTCAACTTCGCTGGCTGGCGGTGAAGTACGTGTTGATGTCAGCACAGCAATCGCGTTGGCAACAGTGGCTCTCTATGGGCCGCTAGTTGCCTGTGTCGTAGCCAGTCTTGCGGCAATCACATCTGTTTTGCTTAGTCTCCAGACCAGTTGGCCAGGCTGGACCAGAGCCATCGAGCGAATTGCCTTTAATGTCGGTATGATGGCCCTGTCAATTTTTATCGCTGGGCTTGTTTTTGACGGCATCATCAGTTGGTTAGGCCCTCATATCATGGCTGAAGTGTTGGCCTGGTTAATAGCGGCCGTCGTACATGATCAGGCCAACATATGGATACTGATTGGTCTGTTGCATTTCCAAATGGGGCTAAAACCCGTTGAAATATGGTCTGACCATAAGTGGGCTATCCCGATTAACGTCTTGGTTACCAGTGTTGGGGGCTTCGTTCTCGCTTTTGCTATTGAACAGTTCAATATATTGGGTGCTTTGATATTCTTTCTGCCTATTGTCGTGTCAGCTTACTCTTTCAGGCTGTACGTCAATCAGACCAAAAGGCAAAGGCAAGAGTTAGAGGAGTTGGTCGAGTTGCGTACGTCTGATCTGGCCAAAGCCAACATTGAACTGGCAGAAGCGAACAAGGATAAAGATGCCTTTCTGGCGGTTTTGACTCACGATATGCGAACGCCGCTTACCAGTATCAAAGGTTACGCCAGCTTGCTGAGAGATCGGCAGGTCACGCCCGAACAGCAACAGCATATCGCCAGGGTCATTCTACGTAGCCAGGATTCGCTGCTGGAAATTGTGAACAATATCCTGGAAATAGAGCAATTGCAATCAGGCACGCCAGTGCTTTTGGAGTATTCAATGTTTGATCTGGCTCTCCTGACGACAGGTATTGCTGAAACGTTGGAAGCCCAGGCGGTTGATAAAAGCATCACGTTTGACTATGAGCGCGTACCCACCCCGGTGATGGTGGAAGCGGACATGAGCAAGATTGAGCGGGTAGTGACCAATTTGATTTCAAACGCCCTTAAATACACGCCGCGTGACGGGCAGGTAAAAGTCGTAACGGGGATAAACGGCCGTTACGCCTACGTTAGCGTCAATGATACCGGCTATGGTATCCCCCCCGACGAACTCCCCTACATTTTTGACCGTTACAGCCGCGTGCGTGGTCACCAACATCTGGCGGTAGGTACGGGCCTGGGTCTGGCCATCGTTAAAAGCCTGGTTGATGCCCACGACGGCGAAATAGTCGTTGACAGCGAGGTCAATGCTGGCAGTACCTTCACCCTCAAACTTCCTCTCTCTTAGTCCAGGCACACGCCGGGACGCAGAGAAAACTGTCCCTGCGTCCCCGCGCCATACTTACACCTGACAACCGATTTGGCCGACTGCTATAGCCAGCAAGCGACCACCAGCAATTACAGGTCTAAGGCCTTAGTCTTAACCTGTTCCAGAGCCAAGGTCTTAAAGTCGACCAGCGACATCGCGCCTCTATCCTCTTCGTCCCGAGTACGCACGGCCACTGTCCCTTCTTCCGCTTCCCGATCACCCACCACCAACATATAGGGCGTTTTTTGCAGTTGCGCATTGCGAATCTTCTTGTTCATGCGCTCGCTGCCGGCGTCAACCTCAACGCGCAGTCCGGCTGCCCGCAAGTCGGCTGCCCCCTGTTTGGCATAGGCCACGTGCCGATCAGCAATGGGAATAACCACCGCTTGCACCGGCGACAGCCACAGTGGGAAAGCCCCGTTAAAATGCTCAATCAAAATACCGACAAAACGCTCCATACTCCCAAACGGAGCGCGATGAATCATTACCGGCTGATGGGGCTGCCCATCTTCGCCAATGTATTCCAGGCTAAACCGCTCTGGCAGCAAAAAGTCTACCTGTACCGTACCCAACTGCCATTCTCGCTTCAGCACATCACGGAAAATGAAGTCTAGCTTAGGCCCATAGAAAGCGGCCTCACCCTCTTCAATGGTATACTTCATGCCTACCTTGTCGGCCGCTTGCCGGATGGCGTTGATTCCCTTCTGCCAGATAGTTGGCTCACCGGCGTACTTGTCACTGTTGGGATCATTGGTGCCCAGCCGCGCCCGAAAATCGGCAAAGCCCATTGTCTCGAAAACGTGCTGAATCAGTTCTACCACGCCAATAAATTCCTCTTCTAACTGATCGGGTGTGACAAAGAGGTGGGAATCATCTACCGTAAAACCGCGCACCCGCGTCAGGCCGTTTAGCTCGCCGCTCTGCTCATAGCGATAAACAGCCCCAAACTCGGCCAGGCGCAGCGGCAAATCACGATAGCTGCGGGCTTCGCTTTTGTAAATCTCGATATGGTGAGGACAGTTCATCGGCTTTAGCAAGAACTTTTCGTCATCTACCTCGATAGGTGCGTATTGGCTGTCTTTGTAGTAAGGGTAGTGACCGCTGGTGACATACAAATCCAGCTTGCCAATATGGGGTGTCATTACGGGCAGATAGCCCCGTTCTAGCTGGGCTGACCGCAAGAAGGATTCCAGGTTTTCGCGCAGGATGGCCCCTTTGGGCAGCCACAGAGGTAAACCAGACCCCACCAGCGGGGAAATGTGGAACAGGTTGAGTTGTTTACCTAGCCGCCGGTGGTCGCGGGCTTTGGCTTCCTCTAGCTTGTGCAGATATTCGTCCAGCTCTTCTTTGTTGTGCCAGGCAGTGCCGTAGATGCGTTGCAACTGCGGCCGTTTTTCGTCACCACGCCAATACGCGCCGCTGGTACGCAGCAGCTTAACAGCGTTATGGCGTACCTGTTTGGTAAAACCCACGTGAGGCCCGCGGCACAGATCGACAAATTCGCGGTGTTGATAGATGCCTACTTCTGAAACCGGTTCGCTAATGGGGTTGCCATTCTCATCAACTTTGCCGGCCGCCAGTTCTTCAACCAGTTCTAGCTTATAGGGTTCGTCGGCAAAATAGGCTTTGGCTTCGGCAAGGCCCATGCTAGACTGCTCAAACCTGGCGTTTTGCTTGAGCAGCTTTTTCATGGTCGCTTCAATTTGCTCCAGGTCTTCCGGGGAGAAGGTTATCGGCTTACCCTGCTCGTTTTGGCCGAGGTCGAAGTCGTAGTAGAAGCCATCCTCAATGGGCGGGCCAATGGCCAGTCTGGCTTCCGGGAAATGTTGCAGGACCGCTTCAGCCATGACGTGCGCGGCTGAATGCCTGATTTTGTACAGTTCTGATTCCTGGTAGGGACTGCTGTGGTCTGACATAATTACCTCCAACAAAAATTGTGACCGAGGACGACGGACAGAAGACGGAAGAGACAAAATCCGTCCTCGGTCTTTCGTCCTCCGTCAGGGCGGGGCAACAAAAAACGCCGCTGCCCCTATTGGGGCGACGGCGTCATAAGACAACTTCATCGCGGTTCCACCCAACTTCAAGCGCCTTTTGATCAAGACGCTCCTCATTGACGGCCGTTAACGGAGCCAGCCGGATTTCCTTACTACCGTTAAAAGCGGGGCAGACCCGATAAGTCTGCCCCTGAGGGCAAACCATACCGTTTGCCCTTCTCCACTGTTCAGGAAATCACTCGCGGGGGGTTTTGGCAGGGCGGTTATGGTGTTGGCTCACAGCCGATGGCCTACACTCTCTGTAACGGCCGTTCCTGCTACTCGTCCCGGTCATCGTTTTGTCTATTGATAATGTCTTTTCATTATAAAGCAGCCACGTTCAATGTCAAGCAATTCTGAATCAAATTGCGTTCCGGCGTGCCCATGCTATAATGCCTACGTGTTAGCCAAAATCTGGCAGTTAGAAAACAGGTCTTGAGGCAATACCAAAGGGATTCTGCGTAGCGCATGTCTTCGGAGAAAATAGAGGAGCAAACTAACCCCGCTAACGGTCTAACCTGGGTGCAAATACTGGTTGGGCTGGGTCTTTTGCTGCTCCTGATCGGCAGCTCGCTCTGGCTCCACCGGTCTGTGCGCAATATGGTGGCTACCTTTGAGATGAGCGAACCGCAGTTTGGGTCAGTAACCAATCCACAGCCCGATCCAGTCACAGAAGATGATGTCCTTCTGGCTGCGCCACAAATTGTGGAAACAGCCGCCCCTTTTGTCTCCGCCGACGCGCTCAAGCCCTGGCCTGGCAAAGAACCAATCACGCTGTTGCTGCTAGGTGTAGACCAACGCTGTGATGAAGTGGGTCCCGCCCATACCGATACGATTATGGTGGCTACTATTGACCCCCTGGCTGCTACAGTCAGCCTCGTCTCGTTACCGCGTGATTTGTGGGTAAGAATTCCTGGCTTTACGATAGATCGCATCAACCAGGCCCATTATTTTGGTGAGGCTTTTGAATATCCCGGTGGCGGACCGGCGCTGGCCATAGAAACGGTCGAAGCATTTTTTGGTCTGCCTATTGATTATTACGTTACCATTAATTTTGACGCTTTTATTCGGATTGTTGATCAAATTGGCGGCATCGAACTGGATGTGCCCGAACGTATTAACGATCCCACTTATCCGGACAGATGCTATGGCTACGACCCCTTTGTCATTGAAGCCGGTCAGCAGCATCTTGATGGGGAGACTGCGCTTAAGTATGCTCGTACGCGTGCCACGTTTGGTGGTGATGTGGACCGGGCCGAACGCCAACAAGCCGTCATTATGGCGGTGCGAGAGCGCATTCTAAGGCTGGACATGGTGCCGCAGCTTATAAGGCAGGCACCTGGCTTGTGGCAAACGCTACAAGCCAACGTACGCACCAATCTATCGCTCGACAAAGCGATACAGTTGGGGTTGCTTGTGCAAGAAATTCCTCGTGAAAACATCCAAACGGCCGTTCTTGATTTTGATTATGTCTACGCAGAAACCACCTTCGATGAGCGGCAGGTGCTCGTCCCTGTCCGGGATAAAGTGCGACAGTTGCGCGACACTATGTTCGTGCCCGCGCTGGCACCGCCGCCAGTCATGGAGGATTTGGCAGAAAAAATGGCTGCCGAATCAGCCCGCGTAGCTTTGTACAATGGCACGGCCGTGTTTGGACTGGCCTCAGCAACACAAACCTATCTCGATACCTATGAAATCAACGTGACCGAGATAGGCAACGCTGACGCCGCCACCTATCGCACCAGTCAGATCATTGACTACGGTGCTAACCCCCACACCGTGCGTTATCTCATTCAGCTCATGAATATCCCTCCCCTCAACGTCAGTAATGGTAGCCGGCCGGATGGTGACTTTGATGTTTTGGTCATCATTGGCGATGATTGGCGCGTACCCGAGCAGTAAGCGGTAATCAGGTCATCCTGTTACCAAAGTGCGTACCTCATCATAAACACCTGATACGAAGACGCTACCGGTTTGCTGTGTCGTTGACAGCACCAAACCGCAATCTTGTAACCCATTAGAGAGCCAACAGGCAGCTCTTCTGTCCGCAGAGAGTTTGCCCGTTGCCCTGTTGTATTCGCTTGCGTCCGGTTGCGGGCGATGCAGCAGCCCAACAATGGAAGGTGTTTATGCGCTACAATCAATGGTCTTTCCTGCTGGCCGGCCTGCTGCTTACAGCAACCGTTGCCTGCCGACCTGTTACCGAAGAAACGGCCGACTTTCCCGATACGGCTCTAACCACATCGGTACCGACCCCTCTGGCACAACAGGCAACCAGTATGCCCGAAGCCACCGCCGTTCCGCCTCAGTCGCCTACGGCCGCCCCAACCATAGCCCACCACTCGGCCCAACAGTGGCAAATCGCCGGCGGGGCCGCGGCCGGTCTTCAGTTTACCGTGCCCTCTACCTGGGTTCATCTGACTGGTCAACTGGATACAGCCGCCGCCACCAGTCCGCTGGGGCTGATCACGCTACTGGTTGCTGATTCTGAACGGACGGGCCGCAGCCTGCTGGCCAACAAAGCGACCGACTCAGGCGCGTATGCCGCCGCGATAATAGCCGAGTTGAATATACCCGGCGGCAGCCCCAGCGCTAACCTTAACCGGCTGCTGCTGGAATTGGGCGACCTGACGCCACTACAGCCGATTGCGCCCATCACCAACGGAACGGCCGTTGGCCCGGTGGCCGGTGCTCGCGTAGACGTGCTGGGCGATCCGCTTAATCTATTTGCGACCAGCAACGAAAGTATTCAAACCCGTATTCTATTCTTCATGCCCCGCGTAACCGAAACGGCCGTATCGCGGCAGGCTCAAGCTATTTACCTGTTTGGCGCACCCCAGTCAGAATGGGACAACTTTGCCAGCATCTTTGACAGCATCGCCGAGACCCTCGTTATCTACGACATCTGGTCGAGCTATGTTGTGGGCGAAGGCACTGTCACCGTGCGCGGCACGCTACAAAGCCATAGCCCAATTGTGGGCAACTTAAGTCCCGGCGTCAGCGATGTCTGGACTTTTGATAGCGGCAGTGCCCGTTACGCCACCATACGCCTCAGCCCCGACAACAACAATCTGGATTTGGCTTTCACCGTTATTTCTCCGTCCGGACAAACGGTGGCTTATGTGGATCAAGGCTATGCCGGTGCAACCGAATTGGCTGTGGATCTGCCGCTAACTGAAAGTGGTGGCTATATCATCGAAGTCAGCGAATTTTTTCGCGAAGGCGGACGCTACCGCCTCAGCCTGATTCTGACCACCGATCCTCTCTATGAAGATGGGGGACGCATTGACTTTGGCCAAAACATTCGCAGTGAACTGCCCCGCAACCGGCAGCACGTCTGGACCTTTGCCGGCGAGGCGGGCCAACTGGTTAGCATCGTTGTAATACCTGTAGCAGAAACGCTTGACCTGATTCTGGACCTGTACGGCCCCGACGGTACACGCCTGATTGCGTTAGACGAAGGCTTTAGTGGTGATCCGGAAGTAATTTCCGGCTTTCAATTGCCCGTTACCGGTGACTACGCAATTTTGGTACGCAGTTTTGCCAATGAAAGTGGCGCCTATACGCTCTCTTTAGACGAGGGACAGGATACCGTGGCTAATTTCTACGACGCGGGTGACATTGCCTATGGCGATACGCGCGAGGAGTCATTGCAGGCTAACGAGGTCCACGCCTGGTTTTTCACGGGCAGCGCCAATGATGAGGTAATTATCGAAGTCGTGCCCCTGGACGATTCGCTTGATCTGGAGCTATGGCTACTGACTGATGCCGTCGAGCGTCTGGCGGTGCGCGATAAGTATGGCCCAGGTGAAGCGGAATCCATTGAACTGTCTCTGCCAACCACGGGCGATTATCTGATTTTGGTCCAGGATTTTTATGGTGAACCCGGTCGCTATGCACTCAGACTGCGGGCGAAATCAGCGCAGCCGCCAGATTATGCCGGTATGGTGAGCTATGGTCGACCGGTTCAGGGCAGTTTGGAGCCAGCGCAAGTGGTTGCCTGGTCGTTTAGGGCACAGGCCGGCGATATTGTCGATATTACCCTGTTGCCCACAGACGGCCGTAGCGATCTGGCCTTTATGTTACAAAACCCGGCTGGGCAGACGGTATTAGAGGTAGATGAGGCATTGGGCGGTGGCAGCGAACAGTTGCGTCAGTTTGCCATTGATACAACTGGCCAGTGGCGGATTGTTGTACGCGAATTCTTTGATGAACCGGCCACCTATGAACTGGTGGTAAGGCAGCGCAATTGATGAAACGGCCGTCGCACACGCGCTTGTGGCTCTATAAGCAGCCAGACAGGAGTGTCAGAGTGGGGTAGCAGTTTAATTAAAATAGGCTGGTCGTATTCTGACAATCAACGGTAATCGGATATAATCCGATGGCGTTATGGCTATCGATCATCCACAGACACCCCCGCCGGACATTTACGTCTTTGACTCTGAAGCAGGGACGATGACTCCCTGGCAGCGGCTGCACAATCTATACAAATTCCGCTACCTGCTTTATAACCTGGTACTGCGTGATTTGAAGGCGCGTTACAAAAACTCGCTGCTGGGTGTCTTGTGGAGCATGCTTAATCCGCTGGGCCTTATGCTGGTATTCACGGCCCTGTTTACAGTTCTGAGTAGTGGCGATAACGCCCAGAATAATTTTCCGATCTTTGTGCTAGTCGGTTTAATGCCCTGGAACTTCTTCAGCGGGACAGTTGTGGGGGGGGCAAATTCTATCACCGGTAACGTCTCGTTAGTGAAGAAGGTGTACTTTCCACGTGAATTGCTGCCTTTGGCGGCCCTGCTTTCCAACTTCGTCAATTTCATGATCGCGGCTATGCTCTTCATTGCCATGATGTACCTGTTTGGGCTGCGGCTTACCATTCATGCCCTTTGGGTGCCGGCCATTCTCTTGACGCAGATGATTTTTATGTTGGGTCTTGCCTTTTTGTTTGGCGCGCTTAACGTTTTTTACCGGGATGTCATCATGGTGCTGGAGGTTGTGCTGCTGGCCTGGTTTTTCCTGACACCAATTTTTTACCCTTTTTCTCTGTTCGACAATTATGCCCAACTGTTTGGCGTTGAATTTAGTCCGGCTCGGCTGATGCGCTGGCTGAATCCAATGGCTTCCATCATCGACAGTTATCGCACGGTTTTGTGGGGTGCCAATGGGCTGGGAGGGGTGTCCATGAACCCTGCCTTCCTGCTACGCACGTTTGTTACTTCACTAATGGTCTTGATCATGGGCTATCTTGTCTTTATTCGCACCGAGCATCTGTTCGGTGAAAAGCTATAGGTTATGCGTTTGTTACACCTGTCTTACCCTATCCGTTTTTTCTTTTGGCTGTTGCTGACAACGGCCGTTTTCTGGTTACTGGTTGCTTGTGGGCCGGCTGTGTCGGAATTGCCCACCCCGTTGGCCACGGTCGATGACGTCTCTGACCCCGTAGCCCAACACAACTCACTCACGCCAACGGCCGTTACCCAAACCCCCACCACATCACCAACATCCGGGCCAGAAAGTGATGACGAAGAAGCAGCAGACGGCGTCGCCATGACCACGGCCACAGTCGCCACCATGACCCCATCGGCCACGCCGCTCCCAACCAATACCGCTACGCCTACCGCTACGCCCACCAGCCGGCCGCAGGTACATCCCACGGCCGCACTGGCACAGGCGGGCACGCTAAGCGAGGGCGTACCTACCCCACCCACGCCCATACCGACGCCCGTGGCTACCTTTGCCGTACCCAACGACGTGACCAATATCCTGCTCATTGGCGTTGATCGACCTTTGGCAGAAGGTCCTAGCCGCTCTGACACGATGATTATTGTGTCGGTCAACTACAGTGCGCCGACCGCTTCCATTATTTCGCTGCCGCGTGACCTGTTTGTCTATATTCCGGGCGGTACGATGAGTCGGTTGAACACGGCCGTTTCCCGTGGCGACACAACCAACTACCCCGGCGGTGGCCCGGCCCTGCTCAAACAAACGATTCTCTACAACTTTGGCATACCCATCCACTACTACGCCAAAGTCGATTTCGACGGCTTCAAAGAAGTAGTAGACGCCATCGGCGGCGTTGACATAGCCGTTAGCTGCCGGTTAGTGGATTGGCGGCTGATCGAACCCGACATGGACATCCACGACCCGGACAGCTACGAGCGCTTTACCCTGGAGCCGGGCATGCACAATATGGACGGCGATTTTGCCCTCTGGTACGCCCGCTCCCGCATGACCACCAGTGACTTTGATCGCGGCCGGCGGCAGCAGCAGCTCTTGCGCGGTATGCTCAACAAGGGGGTAGACCTGGGCCTTGTACCACAGGTGCCCACCCTTTACAGCGCCCTGCGTGACAGTGTAGAGACCGATATGGACATTGGCCGGATGCTGCGTCTGGCCTCTCTCGCTCCCCAAATTCGACAAAATGGGGTGCAGCATTTGTACCTGGCCGGCAAGACCCAATCCTGGCAAGTCCCCCCCGCTACCGAAGACGGCGTGGCCGACCAGGTACATTTGCCCATTTGGGAAGGCAGCGGCATGATGGAAGAAACCTTTTTGCGCCTCTTCCGGCCGCCCGCACTGAACCGGGGGACGCAGCAGCCCATTCTGGTAGAAGTGATCAACGCCAGCGGCAACCCCGACATGGCGTTGCTGGCGGCCGATAATCTGGCCTATCATGGCCTGGTTCCCGTGATCAGCAGCGAAACACCCCCCACCCAGGCCCAGACCAAGCTGCGTTACTTTCGGCCTAACTTTAAGACGGCCTACGAGTGGCTGGTTAGCTGGGTTTTCAACAAGCGCGTGGGTCAAATTGAGATGGCGGCTTTACAAGATGAGGAACTGGTCAATTATGCCTATGATTACCAGGTAATTCTGGGCGAGGATTATAACCCTTGCCGACCGCAGCTATTCGCGCCCCGTGAATTTTTAACTGACGATTAATGTCTTGCAAATCATCTTCTGCCAGGAATGACACAAGTTTGCACGAATCTTTCGTGTTAATCAGCGTTACCAATCAATCCAACCAATCCCGGCCCCGGTCCCGCTTGATCTGGCCACGCCGCTTTTTGGCCTTAATCCGTTTCTCTTGAGCGGCCCGGCTGGGGTGCGTTTTGCGCCGCGTTTTGCGCGGCACCAGGGCCGCCGCCAGCAGGGATTGGAAGCGGGCCACGGCCGTTTCTCGATTCTTATGTTGGCTGCGTGACTCTTGAGCGGATATTTGCAGCACCCCGGCACTATCTAGCCGCGATTCAAGCCGTTGCTGAATGCGGGTACGCTGCGCTTCTGTCAGGCTCGGCGACCCGGCCACATCAAACAGTAGCGTCACCCGCGTTTCGCTTTTGTTGGCGTGCTGGCCGCCGGGGCCACTGCTCGTGGAAAAGCGAAATGTTATTTCCGCTGCGGGTATGGTCAACCCGCGATTGATAACAATGTCAGGATTACTCATGATTGGTCAGTTGGTGGTTTTTTGTTATCAGCAATCGTTTGCCAATTACCAGACAGCTTTTCCGTCAACAGTAAAGGAAAAAGGGCTATAATGCAACCCATTCTCAGCAGACCGCCAAACCGCTACGTCCATCTTTTCTTTATGGATGGGGTCGGTCTGGGTACGGCTGACGCAACCATTAACCCCTTTGTCACGGCCGAAATGCCCTGCTTGACAGGCTTGCTGGGTGAAGGTTGGTATACGTGGCAACACGGCCGTTACTCAACCGAACGAGCCAGTCTGGTAGCTACTGATGCCCGGCTCGGTGTAGACGGCCGTCCCCAAAGCGCGACGGGCCAGGCAGCTATTCTCACTGGGCGCAACATTCCCCGGCAAATTGGCGAACATTACGGCCCCAAGCCCAACCCGGCCATAATTGCCGCCATCGAGGAAGGTACGCTGTTTAGTCAGGTTGTAGCCGCTGGTGGTCGGGCCAGCCTGCTAACGCCTTACCCTGACGATTACTTTGAAGCCATTGAGAGTGGGCGTCGTCTCTACTCGGCTGTGCCCCTGGCCGTCACGTCGGCCGGCCTACCTCTGATGACGGCTGACGATTTGCGCAACGGCCGTGCCGTCAGCCCTGACTTTACCGGAGCCGGTTGGCTGAATCATCTCGGCTATGAAGACATTCCCCAACTGACGCTGGCCGAAAGTGGCCAGCAGGTGGCCCAACTGGCCGCTACCTACCACTTCAGCTTCTTTGAACATTGGCCCAGTGACCGTGCCGGCCATCGCGGTTCGCTTGAAGCGGCCGCCCGGCACCTCGCCCAGGTTGACGCTGCCCTGGGCGGCCTGCTCGACGCCTGGGACGATGAACGAGGGTTACTCATCATCACCAGCGACCACGGCAACATCGAAGAAAAAGATCACCGCAACCACACCCTAAACCCCGTACCCACTATTCTGGTCGGTCATAATCACGACGTTTTGGCTGGCCAGGTGCATGATCTAACCGACATTGCTAAAATAGTGCGCCTGGTGCTTGGATTCGGGCAGCTCGCGGAAAAAAACGGGGGCGCAGGCTCACGATAAGAATCCGCTAATCATAAGGATACGATTATATGACCGCCTCATCTGAAGAGTTTCGAGACGCTTTACGCCATTTTCCGTCTGGCGTTACCATTGTAACCATTCAGTCACCCGGCAGCGACCGGCCCCATGGGTTAACTGTGTCAGCGTTTGCTTCCATTTCACCTGAGCCTCCGCTCATTATGGTGGCCATCGACCACCGCCACTCTGCCTATCCACTTCTGGAACACGAAGGGGCAACCTTTGCCGTCAACATTCTGGCTTTTGATCAGATGGAATTGTCGAATCGGTTTGCCTGGCTTAAAGATGAGGATCGGTTTGCGGAAGGGGATTGGCACACGGCCGTTACCGGTGCGCCGGTATTGCGAGATGCGCTGGCCTGGCTGGATTGCACCATCCACGCACGCTACCTGGCCGGCACCCACACCGTTTACATTGGTGAAGTGCAGGCCATCCGGACACCCCGCCCGGACGCAGCACCGCTGGTCTACTGGAACCGGGGCTACCGGCGGTTGCAGTAAATAGCAGATGGGGGTTGGCAATCGGGTGATTGACTACCCATCGCCGTTACCGTAATCGGCTTCAGATACTAGCTGGCCACCAGATATTTCGCTATTGGTTACGTTATAGTTCCGATCCAGGTTGAGTACAACCTGCATGCGGCGAAAGCAGCGGCTGTCCACAACCGTTTTGTGCCACACGTAGCCACCTGCAGCGTTGTTCAGGTCGTGCTGTTTGTCGGCCCGTACTTTTACAACTGTGCCGCAGTTGGCACATTTGAAATAAAAATATAGCCCCGTTTTATCGACGTATTCCTGCGGACCGCCGCCAAATAATCGTTTTAAGAATCCCATGTTGTTTCCCTCATACCGTAATGATAACTTTGCTAGAGTGCGGCGTCAAATACGGCCGCTCCATGTGGTCCGCCCAATCGCAATGGTCAACGCGACCTTTTTGCCGATACCTCACGCCACCTTAGCTCTAACCCGCCGTCGCGTACTCCTGGCGGAGGCACCTTTGTGGCTGAATTAGCGACAATCTTCGCCTTCTTTGCTATGATAAAGAGGGGTTTGACTCAGATTAGTAGAAAAAGGAGAGATCCGTGACAAACAGAACAATTGCACACTTGCAGGGTAGACGGATGATTAAAGGCAACACGTCCCGCGCCGGTCAAAAAGGTAATATGGAGAAAGAACGAGCCGAACATGCGGCCGCCCTCAAGCGCATTCGTGAGGGAGGGGTAGCGACCAAAGTCCGCATTTTAGCCAACCATGATTGCTGCCCCGTTTGCAATGCTGCGGAAGGGGCCTATGAATTCGACGAAGCGCCCGAACTGCCGCTGGAAGGCTGCTCCCACCCCCAGGGCTGCCGCTGCCATTACGCGCCAGTACTGGACCGCTTTGGGCCATAAAAGGGCGAATTATGAAGGGTGAAGTAGCAATTACGAATTACGGATTACGAATTACGAGTTTTCACTTCCGTTACTTATTGGTCAAGATTGTTCTATTGATGCTTGGTATCGTGTTTTTGGTGGCTTGCGGCACAACCGAGGCGGTACCAACACCAGCTAGAGACTTAACCGAGCAAGAGTTGATGGGGCAGCAGGTCTTTACTCGTGAATGTGCTGCCTGTCATAGCCTTAGTACTGAAACTACCATTGTCGGTCCTCCACTGGCCGGCATTGCCACTACCGCTGCCACCCGTGTCCTCGATATGGATGCCAAAACCTATATTCTGACCTCAATTATGCGCCCCGGTGACTACATTGTTGAGGGCTACGGCAACACCATGCCCGACAATTTCGGCCGGCGTCTGACGGGTGAGCAGATTGATGCGGTGGTGGCTTATTTGCTGACGCTTGAGTAACGGACGGAGGACGGAGGACGAAGGACGGACGAATGGCTCCGTCTTCCGTCCTCCGTCTTCCGTCATCCAGAGGAGGAGAGAGATGCCCACTATTTTGAGATGGTTGTTGTACATTGTTGGCGGATTTTTTGGTTTGTTGCTGCTGCTTTTTATTGTGGCTGGTTTGATTCCACCGGAAACGGATCCACCGGTGGATATGGCCAATCATGGGGCCGGGTCAAGTAGTGTGCTGCCCTCGTACACCGGTTTGTTGCGGGCTTTCCCCGACCTGAACGAGCCGGCCGATAACCCCACCACGCCACAAAAAGCGGAATTGGGTCGGCTGCTCTTTTATGACCCCATCTTGTCAGAGAATAATGATATGAGTTGTGCTACCTGCCACCACCCGGATCGGGGCTTTGCTGACGGCCTGGCTACGGCGCTTGGCCCGGACGGTCAGGTGTTAGAGCGCAACACGCTGACGCTGTGGAATGTCGGTTATGCCCAACATCTGTTTTGGGACGGCCGTATCTCCTCCCTCGAAGAGCAAACCCACTTCCCCCTGACCCACCCCGACGAAATGGGCGTGACCGACACTGAGGCTTTGATGTCCGACCTCCGGGCCATCCCGGAATATGTAGAACTATTTGACAGAGCCTTTGGTGGGGGGAAAACGGCCGTTACCCTCGACAACCTCACCTATGCCCTGGCCGCCTTCCAGCGCACCCTGATCAGCAACGACAGCCCCTTCGACCGCTATGCGGCCGGGGATTTCAACGCCCTGACCCAGCAGCAGCGGCGCGGCCTGGCCCTCTTCCGCTCCGGGGCGACCCGCTGCTTTGAGTGCCACACCGCCCCCACCTTCGCCAGCGACACCTTCCGCATCATTGGCGTACCCAGCGACGATCCTGGCCGAGCGGCCGTTACCGACGAAGGTAACTTTGGCGCATTCAAAGTACCCACGCTGCGTAACATCGTTCTCAGCGCCCCCTACATGCACGACGGCTCCATGGCCACCCTGGCCGAGGTCATAGACTTTTACGCCGAAGGTGGCGGCCGCGCCCACGGCATGGAGCGGGTCGATGTGTTTGTCAACGGCTTTGAGATGAGCGACCAGGACCGGGTGGATTTGATCGCCTTCCTCTACGCCCTGACCGATGAGAGCCAGATGCCGGCCGTGCCAACGGCCGTTCCTTCTGGCCTGCCGGTGGTCGAACGGTATGACAACCCGGAACGTGAGCGAGTTGCCGCCATCAACGTAGGCCACGATGGGGCTGTGGCCGAAAGCCGCCCACCCACCACCCTCACCGTTGAACCAGGCATGACCATTCAAGAAACGGCCGATCTCGCCCAGCCCGGCGACACCATCGAAATCCCCTACGGCATTTACCACGAGCGCGTTGTCATTGACCTCAGCGACATCACCCTGCGCGGTATTCCTAACGCCGACGGCGACTACCCCATCCTCGATGGCGAGGGCGTCCTTTCCGAAGGGGTGCTGGCCTCAGGCAACAACTTTACCGTCAGCCACCTGCATGTGCGTAACTACACCAGCAACGGCATCCTCGTCGAAGGCGTCACCGGCGTTCACTTCCACGACATTTTTGCCGAAAACACCGGCATTTACGGCCTATACCCCGTGCAAAGCACCGACGTCCTCATCGAGCGCACCGAAGTGACCGGGGCGCAGGATGCCGGTATCTACGCCGGGCAGTGTGAAAACGTCATCGTGCGTGACAGCGTGGTTTACGGCAATGTGCTGGGTATTGAGTTGGAAAACACGCTAAATGGTGAGGTCTACAACAACCACGCCTACGACAACACCGTCGGTATTTTCATTGTCCTACTGCCCCAGTTAACCTCCAAGATTTCGGCTCACACGCTGGTCTACGACAACCTCATCGAGGACAACAACCACGTCAACTTTGCTCCCGAAGATATGATTGCCAGCGTGGCTCCGTCTGGTGTGGGCATCCTCCTGCTGGCCACCGACCATGCCGAAGTGTACAACAACGAGATTCGGGGCAACAAGTCGACCGGCGTGGCTGTCTTTAGCCTGACCCGCAGCGGTGCCTTTGACGTCAACGAAATTGACGTTGGTCCGCTGCCGGAGCATAATTGGGTCCACAGCAACCGCTACGAAAACAACGGCTATGATCCCGATCCCTTTGTCAAAGACCTGGGTATTCCCGTCGGCGACGTGCTGTGGGATGGCTCTGGCGTGGGTAATCGCTTCAATGAAGAGGGGATCAGTAGCTTCCCGCCCCTGTTACCGGGCAACGGCTGGCCGGGCTTTGTGCAGCGGGCCTATGGCAATATTCTCAACTTCTTGATTGGGCTGATTGGCTGATCGCTTAATTTTGAACCTGCCGGTTACTGATCAGACCCATTGCGCCGTCAGTCTGGGCTGAGAGGATGTGGGTGGGGGTGATCCGGTTAAACAGATCGGATGGGCCGTGCGCCTGGATGCGAATGTAATTGTCGGTGTACCCCACCCAGCGCAGTCCGTCGGGGTCGGCACCGGTGTTTGTCTCCCACAGCACGTTGAGCGTCTGACCCACAAATCGCTCGTGGAAGGCGAGGCTCATCTGTTCACCCAGGGCAATCATGCGGCCGGCGCGTTCTTTTTTTACGTCGCCCCGCACCTGGCCTGAGAATTTAGCAGCGGCCGTTTCCGGGCGCGGACTGTAGCTAAAAACGTGCAGCCGGGCAAAAGCCATCTCTTCCACATAAGCCAGACTCTCGGCAAAGTCAGCTTCCGTTTCACCCGGAAAGCCAACAATCAAATCGGTACTCAGATTGAGGTCAGGGATGTGGGCACGGGCCGCCTGCACCAGTTGGCGAAAGTCGGCCTGACTGGTACGGCGAGCCATCCGCTTCAAAATCTTGTCGCTGCCCGACTGCAGGGGCATATGCAGGTGGGGCAGCAGGCGCGGATTTTCCCAAAGCGTGAAAAAATTGGGAGCCAGGTCCCATGGTTCCAGGGAGGAGAGGCGCAGGCGGGGGATGTCGGTATGGGTCAAGATCGCCTGGACCAGATCACGCAGGCCGGCCGCATTGCCCAAATCATGCCCGTAGCTGCCCAAATGTACCCCGGTCAGAACAGCCTCCTGGTAGCCGGCCGCCACCAACCCCTGAATCTCGGCTACCACATCTCCCAGATGCCGGCTTTGGCCTGCCCCCCGCGCCACGGTGGTCACGCAAAAGGTGCAGCGATTGTCGCAGCCATCTTGCACCTTGATAAAGGCGCGGGTGTGGCCCACATTGCCGGCCAAAAATTGCCGCAGCACCGGTTCCCGTTCGTAAATGGGCTGGTTGGGGTCAATAGTGGGGTCGATTAGCTGAACCAGTTGGGATTTTTGCTCGTTGACGATGACACGGCCGGTGCCCTGTACTTTTGCCAGTTCATGGGGCGCAATGGTGGCATAGCAGCCGGTGAGCCAGATGTCGGCAGCGGGATTTTGGCGGTGAATGCGGCGCGTCTGGCTGCGGGCATCACGCGCTGCCTGGCTGGTTACGGCGCAGGTGTTGATAACCACCTTTTCTGCCAGGGCGGGATCGTCAACGATCTCATGGCCCGCCGCTAACAACTGGCGGGCCATTGTTTCTATTTCACTGTGGTTCAAGCGACAGCCGATACTGTTTAGATAGACTTTCATACGCTCCATTGTAGCGTAACGGCCGTTGCTTGTGTAGCGTGGTTCGGTCGCTGCCTGTGAACGTCCTATTGATGTTAGCCCCCGTCTGATGTAAACTCCTGATCAATGTGTAATCGTCTGTGTTGGCAACTATTGGTGATAGTAACATTGCTCTTGCTGCTGGCAGGCTGCGGTCGTGCTGCTGAGCCGGAGGATCCGGCGCCGTCTGCCGCCGAGATTGTGGCGGAAACGGCCGTTCGCCTCGGTGAGCTGTCCGGTTTTCATTTCATTATGGAGACAAGTGGGCCGCCAGCCTACCTGGACGCCACCAATACGCTGGCCCTGCGCCGTTTGGAAGGGGATTTTGTGGCCCCGGACCGGGTGCGGGCTGTGGTCCGAGTGGCCGTGCCGGGGCTAGTTACCGAAGTACGGGTCATCGGCATTGGCGACCAGCAGTGGCAGACTAACGTCCTGACGGGAGCCTGGGAACCACTGCCCCCGTCTGACGGTCTAAACCCGGCCAACTTGTTTAACGAGGCCAGCGGCCTGCCGGCCGTCCTGGCCCAAGATTTGTCGGAGATAGCACTGGTTGAGTCAGAAACGGTAGATGGGGTAGCGTTGGAAGTGATAACGGCCGTTGTCGCCCCTCAACGTTTAGCCAGCATGAGCAGCAACCTGATCGCCGCCCAGCCCACCGACGACCCCATCACCGTCCGCCTCTGGATAGAGCCGGAAACGTATAACCTGTACCGCCTGCTGCTTACCGAACCGCTGCCTGATGCGGACGAACCTCGCGTCTGGCAGGTTGATTTCTCCCAATTTGATCAGACTGTTGCCATTGAGCCACCACTTCCCCCTGAATCATGATGATGGTATGAGTAGGGCTTTACCATTCATACCCGGCTACCTAAAATCAAATAGCAGTAGTTAATGGCAAGCCTTTTGGATTTTGAGCGGTTTTATCGAGTGGCGAGTGGCCAGTAGCCAAAACGCACACGCGCTACTCGCCACCCGCAACCTGGAGAAACCGACATGTTTAACGATATAGCCGATGTTCGTCAGCGTTTAGGAGAGCAGCAGTATATTGCTTCCGACGAAATTAGCACCGTTGTTTATCTGGCCCAGGCGCTAGGTAAACCGATTCTAGCCGAAGGACCGGCCGGCGTCGGCAAGACAGAGCTGGCCAAAGCGTGGTCCACTACCACGAATGCGCCGCTGGTACGGCTGCAATGCTATGAGGGCCTCGATGAAGGCAAAGCCCTGTACGAGTGGGAATATGCCAAGCAGATGCTCTACACTCAATTGCTGCGCGACACGCTGCGCAACATTCTGGGTGACGTGGCCAGCTTGCGCCAGGCAGCCGAACGGCTGGCCGCAGAAGAAGACATCTTCTTCTCCGAAAACTTCCTGCTGCCCCGTCCCCTGCTGACCGCCATGACCGCCGATGAGCCAGTCGTGCTCCTCATTGACGAAATTGATCGGGCTGACGTTGAATTTGAAGCCTTTCTGTTGGAAGTGCTGAGCGACTTCCAGGTTACAGTGCCGGAACTGGGCACCATTACCGCCAAACATCAGCCGGCCGTTGTGCTGACCAGCAACAACACCCGCGAACTCAGCGAAGCCCTCAAGCGTCGTTGCCTCTACCTCTACGTCGATTATCCCAGCCATCAGGATGAAATGGACATTGTCCGCCTCAAAGTACCCGATCTAGGCCCGGAACTGGCGCGGCAGGCAGTGGCCGTGGTGCAACAGCTACGCAACATGGACCTGCGTAAAGTGCCCAGCGTCAGCGAAACGCTGGATTGGGCTCGCGCCCTGGTTGCCCTCAACGCCAAAACCATTGATGAAGAGACGTTAAACAACACCCTGACAGTGCTGCTCAAATATGAGGCGGATGTGCAAAAAGCGCGGCGCATGATGGGCAATGGCGGCCGCAGCGACCGGGGCTACGGGGATTACGGGGAGCGCGGAGGTCGCTATGGATGATCGTGTGGTTGAATTTGTGCGTGGTCTGCGAGCGGCCGGCGTGCGCGTCTCGCTGGCCGAATCGGTTGACGCCCTTCACGCCGTCCAACTACTGGGCATTGAGGACAAAAACCTGTTCCGCGAGTCGCTGCGGGCCACGCTGATCAAGGAAGCGGATGACTTTGCCGCTTTCAATGAGCTTTTCCCCCTTTATTTTGGCAGCGGCGGACCGCCCCTACAGAGCGCGATGGATGATCTGTCGCCCGATGAGCAACAGATGCTCAAGGCAGCTCTGGAAGCCCTGAGCGGCCGCATGCAGGCCCTGATGGATTGGCTAACCAGCGGCGAAGGCCCCTCCAAAGAGGAGCTAGAGCGGCTGGCGCAGCAGGCGGGCGTTAACTGGGTTGATGATCCCCGACAGGCCCATTGGGTAACGCGCCGTATGTTGCAGCAGATGGGTTTTGCCCACCTGGAAGAGCAAATGCAGCAGCTTATGCAAAAGCTGCAAGAGATGGGCATGAGCCGGGACGCGATGCAAAAGCTGCTGGGCATCATTGAGGCTAATCGGGAGGCGCTGCAAGAGCAGGCGGCCCAGCAGGTGGGGCTGCAAATTGCCCAGCAGCGGGCCAACCGGCCAGACGAGCTACATGGCTCTGACCTGATGCACAAGCCGTTCCAAGCTCTATCGGAGTCGGAAATCGATCTGCTGCGGAAAGAGGTGCAGCGGCTGGTGACGCAGCTACGCAGTCGGGCCGCGCTGCGACGCAAGCGGGGTAGTAAAGGCAAGTTTGATGCCAAAGGCACGGTGCGGGCCAGCCAGCGGTACGGGGGTGTGCCTATGGATTTGCGCTTCAAGAAGAAGAAGCTGAAGCCCAGCCTGGTGCTGATTTGTGACATGTCGCGCTCGATGTATCACGTGACGGAGTTTGTGCTGAACCTGGTGTATGAACTGCAGGATCAGGTGAGTAAGACGCGCAGCTTTGCCTTTTACAGCGACATGCAGGAGGTCAGCCATATTCTGGCCTTTAAGCGGGGGGCTGAGGCGGCCGAGGCGGTCTTTGAGGCGTTTTATGCCGGGCATCCGGGCCATTATGCCACCGACCTGGGGCATAGTTTGAACAGTTTTTTTGACAATTGGCTGAGCGCGGTTTCGTCACGGACGACGGTGGTGATTTTGGGAGACGGCCGTAACAATTACAACTCTCCCCGTATTGACCTGATGAAACAGTTGCAGCGCCGGGCCAAACGGTTGGTATGGTTTAACCCGGAACATCCGCAGCAGTGGGGTACGGGTGATAGCGATATGCTGGAATATGTGCCGGTTTGTGATGCGGTCTATATGGTGCGAAATCTGGCGCAGTTGTCAACGGCCGTTGATCAACTGATGGCTGGTGGATAACATTGCCACCGATTGAAATCGGCGTCTAACAAGAGGAAACGTGTTGGAACACGTTTGGGCTGGCCGGTTATAACCTTTTTCAACAGGCTTCCTGATAATAGCTGCTGAATTCATTCAGCAGCATAATCTGTGGCAATAGTGCTGTTAGGCAGTAGTACTGTTGGGCAATAGTTTGGTACAATCATGGAATACATGACTTACGCATGTCTAGAGAGACTACAAAAGTCTGCGAGACTTTTGTAGTCTGACCTGTGTAACCTGAAAGTAGCAAGAAAGCACGACACACCGCAGGAGCATTATGACCCACAACATTTTGGAAGAATTACGCTGGCGCGGTCTGATTTACGATCAAACAGACGGTGTTGAACAATTACTCAAGCAGCAAAAAGTTACCCTCTACAACGGCTTTGATCCCACCGGCGATTCCCTCCACATCGGCCATCTCGTGCCGATGATGGGGCTGGCCCGCTTTCAGCGCCTGGGTCACACGCCCATCGCCATTGCCGGCGGCGGCACCGGTATGATTGGTGATCCCAGCGGCCGTTCCAGCGAGCGCAATCTATTGACCCTGGAACAAGTAGAAGCCAACGTGGCTAAAATTAAGGTCCAACTAGCCAGCCTGCTTGATTTTGAAGTCAAGCGTAATCCGGCCCGCATTATGAACAACGCCGACTGGCTGCTCAAGCTGGATATGATGGCCTTCATGCGCGACATTGGCAAACATTTCACCATCAACTACATGATGGCTAAAGATTCGGTCAAATCGCGCCTGGAGCGAGATGAGGGGATTTCTTACACTGAGTTTAGCTACATGCTGCTGCAGGCCTATGACTTTGATCACCTATACACCCAGCACGGCTGCCTGTTGCAGACGGGCGGCAGTGATCAATGGGGCAACATTCTGGCCGGGGTGGAGCTGATTAGACGGATGCGGGGTGAAAAGGCGCATGGACTGGTTTACCCGCTCATTACGCAGGCGGACGGCAGCAAATTTGGCAAAACGGTCGAAGGCACTAGCGTCTGGCTGGACCCCGAACGCACATCACCTTATCGCTTTTACCAATTCTGGCTGAATACGGATGATGGGGACGTGATCAATTATCTGAAATATTTCACCTGGCTGGACAAACCGACCATCGACGGGCTGCAGCATGACTTGTTTGAGCGGCCTCATGAGCGGGCGGCGCAGCGACGGCTGGCGCAGGAAATGACGGGGATGATTCATGGGGAAACGGCCGTGGCTAAAGCCGAACGAGCCGCTCAGGTATTGTTTGGGGGCGATCTGGATGGTCTGGAAGCCAACGACATCGCCGACATTTTTGCCGATGTGCCTTCTAGCGAGATGGCCGGACACCTTTTTGCCGGTGAGGGCCTGGGTATTGTCGATCTGCTGGCCGACACAGGCGTCGCCAGCAGCAAAGGCGATGCTCGCCGTTCAATACAAGGTGGCGGTATTTACCTCAATAATCAGCGGGTAGAGAGTGCCGATGTGCCGGTAACAATGGCTGATAGTATAGACGGCCGTTTCCTCATCCTGCGTAAAGGGCGCAAACGCTACCATCTGGTTCGTATCCTCTAACTGTCCGGCTGGGCAATCACCAAATCAGAATGCTGTCCCATAAAACGCACGATAGTGGCCCACACCTGCTTGTGAGCCGGGTCAAACGGCCGCATCATCTCGTGGCCAGCATCAGGTAGTGATTGTAACGTTTTCTCTTGGCCGGGCAGCAACTCATAAATGTTGGGAATCGATCCGGCGGGCACTGCGCGATCCTTACCTCCTTCAAAGAGCAGGGCGGGTAAATTCAACCGAGGCCAGAGGGTACGCCCCCAAAAAACCATAGCAACCATCTCCGCCAGCGCGCCGGTGGGAATGCGCGTGGCCTGCGGCAGCCAGGCCTGCACCTCCGGGTCATCAAAGTCAATGGTGGGGTCAAAATCATGCACCCGCTCCTTAACCAGGGGGCGCATCTTTTTCATCTTGTAGGGGTAAAACCAGGGCATCACGTAGCGCAACCAGCGCATTAGCTTTAGCCGTTTATCGGGCAGTTCGTAGACCGGTACCAGCATAATCATACCCTGAAAACCGCCGACGCTGTTCACCAGGTGGGCACCCAGCACGTTGCCCATCGAGTGACCCATCAGAAACAACTGGTCACACATGGGCCGAATATGGGCCAGGGCCTCCTCTGCCTCGGCAATCCAGGCCCGGCGAGAGATTTTGTACATGCGGCGCGGGAACTCGCCGTGGCCGGGCAGCAGGGGGCAGTGGACGGTGACGCCGTTCTGGGCCAGGAATTGGGCCATGGGGCGCGAACTGGTAGGGCTACCCATGAAGCCGTGCAGCATCAGGCAGCCGACGCGCACGCCGTTGGGTTGGGGGTCGGCCGTAAAAGTGTAGGGGGTTCGTTCGGGCGGAACGGGGTAATCGGGTTGAAAAGGCATAGCTTCAGAAGTCTCCGGAAGAACTAAACGGTTGCTAATTGACTGTGATACTGGCATCTGGCAAAAACTGCGCCAGTGTCCAGTTATTCAGTTTGACGTAGGCGGCCATTTTATGCCACAATAGCCATATTATCCAGCCATAAAACAGAAGGCAACACGCGCTGGTGTGGCAACAGTAAACGAATGAAACTCTGAAGCGCAAACATCCCTGTTTGCGCGGTCAAGCAGAGATGCTTGACCTACATTCATAATGGAACCCTGTAGCGCAAACATCCCTGTTTGCGCGGTCAAGCAGGGATGCTTGACCTACATTCACAATGGAACACTGTAGTGCAAACATCCCTGTTTGCGCGGTCAAGCAGAGATGCTTGACCTACATTCACAATGGAGGCTCAAAATGGATACCCTTATTTTACGTAACAACGCCCGCGAAAGCGGCGGCGGCCATCAGTACACAATTGAAGTGCTGGGCGGCGACAGTAAGAGCAAAGATGCCCTGCAAGAAGCGGTTCGCGGTCTGACCCATCACCCAGCCCGCGCCCCACGCCGCTCGATCATCGACATGTTGACCCTTATCCAAAGTCAACGGCTGCAAATTAAGCATGTGGAGCGCACCACCGGCGAGGATAATACGGAAACCTGGCTGTTCGTTTTACAAGCATAGCCACTGAAGCGGGAAGCGTGATCGCCTGTTTCCAAGTCATCACGCTTCACGTTTCACGTTTTTACGTTTTACGCTTTTACGTTTTACGTACCCCTTCCCCCCAGACCATGCTACAATAACCCCATGCGTATTCAAGTCTTATCTTCCCAACTGGCTTCCCAAATTGCGGCGGGCGAGGTGGTAGAACGGCCGTCTTCGGTTGTCAAAGAGCTGGTCGAAAACGCCATCGACGCTGGGGCCACCAGCATCAACATCGAGGTGCGCCAGGGCGGGCGCAAGCTGATCCAGGTAGCCGACGACGGCCAGGGCATCGCTGCCGCCGACATCGAGACCGCCTTCATGCGCCACGCCACCTCTAAGCTGGCCGACATTGAAGACCTGAACGCCATTGAGACGCTCGGCTTTCGCGGCGAGGCGTTAGCGGCTATTAGTGCCGTCAGTCAGGTAACGGCCGTTAGTCGCACCATTGATGAGAAAAGCGGCACCCGCCTGACCCTGGCTGGCGCCGAAATCACCAGCCGCGAGACGGTCGGTGCGCCCCCGGGCACGGTTATCGCGGTAGAAAATCTCTTCTACAACGTGCCGGCCCGGCTCAAATTCCTCAAAACGGTCAATACCGAGCGGCGGCTCATTGACGAATTCGTGACCCGCTACGCCCTGGCTTACCCGCAGATTCGCTTTCGCCTGAGCCACGACAACCGGGTAACGTTCCAAACGACCGGCAGCGGCAGCCTGGCCGACGTGTTGCTGGCTATCTACGGCAGCGACACGGCGCGGCAGTTGTTGGCGGTGGGTGACGTGGACCTGTCAGGTTTTGAGCAATCCGCGATTGCCAACCTGACAGGTCTAGGTGACAACAACGACCTCCACGCCTTTGGCTATGTCGGCCCGCCCAGCCTACACTGGTCGAACCGCAACCATATCACCCTCTTTGTCAACGGCCGTTGGATCAAAGATAGCAGCCTGACCTACGCCGTTGTCCAGGCCTACCACACGCTGCTGCCCACCGGCCGTTACCCCTTAGCCATTATCTTTATCAAAATGCCCGCCAGCGAGGTAGACGTCAACGTCCATCCGGCCAAGACGGAGGTGCGGTTTCGCGGGCGCACTCCGTTTGGCACGGTGCAGCGAGCCGTGCGCCAGACGTTGGTAGAAAGCAGCCCGGTACGGCCGTTAAGCAGTTGGTCGTTGGGCTATCAGGGGATTCAACCGGGCTGGGCCGGCCGTCCCGACCGCGAGGGTTTTCAGATTGAGGTAGATGAGGAAGCGGCCCAGTTGGGGCTGACCTGGGGGCCGCAGCCAACCCAGCCCGATTATGGGGAAGTAGCAATGGAGGGGGCAGAAACGGCCGTTCTTCCCGACGATCCCAAAATACCGATCATGCGCGTGGTGGGGCAGGTTGGCGCGGCCTATATCATCACCGAAGGGCCGGATGGCCTCTTTCTGATCGACCAACACGCCGCCCACGAGCGCATCCTGTACGAAAAGTTTCTGGCCGAACGGGAGAAAGAGGCGGTATTGTCGCAGGGGTTGATGGCGGGAACGGCCGTTCATCTCACCCCACCCCAGGCCACGCTGCTGGAAGAATACAGCGATCTACTGCACCAACTCGGCTTCGAGATCGAGCCATTCGGCCCCAACGCCTTTATGCTGCGGGCCATGCCCGCGCTGCTGGCCAAACAGGACCCGACCCAGGCCCTTATGGCCGTGCTAGAGGAGTTGGAGCGGGGCGACCGGCCGATGCAAGAGGAGTTGGAAGCGCAGGTCATCAAGCGGGTCTGCAAAACGGCCGCCGTCAAAGCGGGCCAGACCCTCTCTCGCCCGGAAATGGAGGCGATGATCCGCCAGTTGGAGGCGTGCGCCAACCCCCACACCTGCCCCCACGGCCGGCCGACGCTAATTCATCTCTCCGTGGGTCAACTGGCGCGTGAATTCGGCCGTATATGATGAACGGGTTTTTTGGGAATTCTGAGCGTATTGCGTAGTGCGTAGTGCGTAGAGGCTCTTTTACGCACTACGCACTACATCATCCCTCTGCGTCTCTGCGTCTCTGCGTTAATCTTTTGCTGATTTGCCGCCAGATGAGGTCCAGTTCGGCCACGCGCAGCAGGGCGCAGGCCAGCAGGTAGGTCAGCCCCCCGGCCAGGCCACCCACCACCGCTTGCAGCCAGACGGAGGTGGCCGCCAGTTGCCACAGCAGCAGTTCCGTCACCCCGGCCATGAGCAGGCCGGCCGTCCCCATGCGTAACAGGCCGTCGACGAGATAACGGCCGTTTATCCCCCCCAGCCGCCGCCACAACAGCCAGAGTAGCAGCCCCACCTCCATGAAATTGGACAGGCTAAAGGCCAGCGCCAGCCCGCCCAGCGGTTGCCAGCCCAGCGCCGGAAAAACCAGCCAGCCAAAGAGCAGGCTGAGCAAAGCCATCAGCACCACCTGCACCCCGCCCGCCAGCACCGGCGTCAGCGTATCGCTCAGGGCATAAAAGGCACGGGCCACCACCTCCAGCATCGTCAGGGCTACCAGGCCGATGCCGTAAAAGAGGATGGCCCAGGTAACGAGCGCGGTATCTTCGGCCGTAAACTCGCCCCGCTCAAACAGAATGACGATCAGCGGCTGGCGCAGCGTCATCAGCACCACCGAGGCCGGAATGCCCAAAAAGAGCATCATCCGCAGCGAATCGACCACAATCTGGCGCATCTCCTCCCACTTTTGATGGGCCGCCAGTTCGGCCAGCGTGGGGAAGGCGGCAATACCCATCGCCTGCCCCAAAATCCCCTGGGGCATAATCATCAGCCGCAGCGCCAGCCGCAGCGCGGGAATACTGCCCACCGGCATCAGCCCGCTCAGAAACAGTGTCACCCATTTGTTGATTTCGCTAAAGGAGAGGCCCAATACACGGGGAGCCATCAGGCGCAATACCTGCTGCACGCCCCGGTCGCGCAGCGTCAGCACCGGCCGGTAGCTGGCCCCTTTTTGCCGCAGTCCCGGCAGTTGGATGGCCAGATGGCCAACCGCACCCACCACCGTACCCCAGGCCAGCCCCACCTCTTTGGCTTCGGTGGGCCACAAGACGCCCCCGGCAATAATGCCCAGGTTGTAGATGCTGGGGGCCAGAGCGGGCAGCAGAAAATGCTGGCGGGCATTGAGCGCGGCCATAATCACGCCGCTGGCCCCAAAAATGATGGGCGAAAGCAGCATGATCCGCATCAACTGCACGGTCAGGGGTAGGAAGTCGGGTTTGGTCGTTACCAGTTCGGGGAAGAACCAGGTGACAAATTGGGGGGCCTGCCAGATGAAAAAACCGCACACCAGCACCATCACCAGCGTGACCATGTTGACAATGGCCGAAAAGAGCCGCCAGCCGCCGGCCGCGTCATCCTGGGCAAAGTAGGCGGCAAAGGTGGGGATAAAGGCGGAACCAATAGCCCCCCCGGCGATAATCAGGAAGATCGTTTCGGGGAACTGGATGGCGGCATCAAAGGCGGAGGCTTCCAGGGTGACGACGGCCAGGTAATACTTGGTCACCATGTCCCGCCCCAACCCGACAAGGCGGCTGAGCAAAACGGCTGCACCAACCAGCCCGGCCGCCCGCATCACCAGACTGCGGCTGTTAGAAGCTGTTTCGTGGTCTGACATGGGCCGGATTATAAACGCCGAACCCGTTGCCAGCAATGGTCAATGCCGGCATCGGCCAACATTGTTGGCCTTGAACCCAGCTAGGCCCGGCCAGCGACCAAAAGTTGAAGCAGCGCCATTAAGTAGTAGCCATCTCCGGCGGCGCGGTAAATCAGGAGTTATAGGATTTGCTTGTTAGAAGAGGTTTGGCTTATGCGTGATCACAAATCAAGTTGTACTTTAACAGCGGCTTCAATGTGCTTTAAGGTTTCACGAGATACCTGTCCGGCCTTGGTTAGCAAGCGTAGTTTGCTAACCGTGGTTAACTGGTCAGCCATAGCTTTGCTTTCCTGACCTTGAAAGAATACCAACGCTTCGCTTGGGTATATTCGCTCTACATTGGATGTAAGCGGTACAACCTGAACGCGATTGAGATGCTTATTGGAAGCGTCATTGCTGACAATGACAGCGGGACGGCGTTTGCGAATTTCACCGCCTACAGACGGATCAAAATTAACCCACCAAACCTCACCACGCTTCACCGGCCACATCTCCTATAGTCGCTTCCACCCATGCTAAGGCTTCGGCTTCCCGTGTTTCGTCTTGGGCCATTTCAGCATACGCTAATTCTAAATTTTGCTGCATGACGTAAGACCGCACCAGTTCTTCAACAAATTTGCTGATTCGCTGCAGGTCAGCCTCATGCTCTGACTGAAGCTGTGGCCCATTCTTAGGATCAACCATTGTTTGTAATCCCTGGTACACCTCGGCATCAATTGTAATCGTCAACTCTTTTTGCATGATCTAACTACCTCCTGCCAGCAATCTGTATGATACATAGATAATATAGAGATACGGCCGTATCGACAAATTATCTTTCCCTATTGAGTAAGCGGAAATCCAGGATCATGAGGCAATTACAGGCTGTGGGCCAATGCCGCTATAATCGGGGCGATGAAAAAAGGTAGAGGGCAGAAGGCAGAAGGCAGAAGGCAGACAACGGCCGTTTGGTATCTGGTGGGCGGGTTGTTTTTGCTGCTGGGCGGCTGGCTAATGGGGTTGGGGGAGATACGGCCGTTACTCGCCCAAGAACCGGAATTTGTAACAGCGACCCCGGATGCCGAGGGCACAATCTACTACGAGGTGCAGCCCAACGACAACCTGTCGATCATCGCTGTCCGTCATGGCTTGACTTTGCAAGAACTGCTGGACTTCAACAACATGAGCCGGGACGCTTTGCTCCGGCCAGGCGACCGGCTGATTGTGGGTTTTGGCGAGCCGCCAGCCACGCCCACCGTGCCTGTGCCGCCCACACCCACGCTGGCCCCGCCGACGCCCACCTTTACCCCGGCCCCGCCGCCGACGGCCATCTGTCTGCTGGCCTTTGTGGACCTGAACGCCAACGGCCGTTTCGATCCCGGCGACCCCTTGCAAGAGGCGGTCGCTTTTACCATTTTTGACCAAACGGCCGTTGTGGCCAACTATATCACCGACGGCTTTTCCGAACCCCATTGTATTGAGGGTCTGCCCCCCGGTGACTACAACGTCACCCGCTCGCTGAGCAGCGGCTTCCAGGCCACGACGCCGGGCGATATGGCCATCACCCTGGGCTGGGGAGATCGGGTGGACCTGGCTTTTGGCGCGGTCAGCCAGGAGAGTGTGGCGGCTACCGAAGCGGCCATGATGCCCGAACTGGCAGAAACGCCCACACCAGCGGCGGCGGAATTGGTTGAGGCTGAAACAGAAACGGCCGTTTCCCCACAAACCAATCGCTGGTGGGAAAACGGCCGTGTGCCCTGGGTCTGGTGGCTGGCGGCCTGCGGCTTCATGCTGCTGGCCGGTCTGCTGCCGGTTGGCCTGATAGCCTACTTGTATGTGACCCGGCGCAGTAATACCCCCTTAAGTGAATAGCCATGTTGCGTAGTGCGTAGTACGTAGTGCGTAAAACCTTCTGGCTACGCACTACGCACCACGCACTACGTTTTTCTACTCCCCAATAACCATCGGCAAGAAGAGCAGGTTGGTGCTGCTGGAGAGCGTCACTTCCTCCCAGACCATATCGTCCAGGGATGAGGTGAAGCGGATGGTGACGGCGTCGAAACGGCCGTTGCCCACCAGCACGTAGATTTCCACCGAACCCATCTCGCCCGGCCCCAGCGGGCCAACTTCGGCCGCGCTGCTGCTGGTAGCCCAGTCAGCGTCGCCGATGGTCAGGGTAAAGGTGTCGGTAAAGTTACCCGTGTTTGTCACCTGGACGGTGTAGGTCAGCACCCGGCTGGCCGTGCCCGTCTGGGCTGCGTCGCCGGAGGTCGTCAGGCCCGGTTCGAGGCCATAGCTGGTGGTGCCAACGGCCGTTAGCGTCAGGTCCGGCTCATTGACCGACTGGGCCATCAGCGTAAAGCTGTCACTCATCCCGCTCTGGCCATAGGCAGGCAGGTCCACACGTACCGTAATGGTGGTGGTCTGACCGGACGCCATAGCCAGCGGCGAATCGGTAAGCAGCGTGGTGGGCCAATCATGATCGCTCAGCGACAGATCGTAGCTGTCAGCCAGCCCCAGATTTTCCAGCGTAAAGACATGGTAGACGCTTTCTTCAGGCATGGCTACCTGGTCGCTGGTCGGCGTCAAATAGGCGTTGTAGGTCGCCGCACAGGACTGCACCCGCACGTCGTCGATGTACCAGCCCTCACGCCCTATGATATCATCCGTGCCCAGACGGAAGCGGAAGCGGACCGTCTCCCCAGCGTAGTCGTCGATAGCGACCACCGAGCGCAGCCAGGGCTGCGGGTCGCCGCACCAGCCGTCAAAACCGGCGAGCGGATTGTTGTAGCCGGACTGAATCAGGCCGTCATAGGGATCGGTGAGCAGTTTGTCGCCCTCGACGTAATTCCAGGTTGTGCCGTCATCGGCGGAGATTTCCAGGATAGCCCCATCCCAGCAGCCGCCGGTGGTGCGGCTTTCCATGTGCTGGTAGTTCCAGAACTGGAGCGTCAGGGGGGATTGGTCGGTGGGCAGCTCAACCGGCGGTGATATCAGCCGCTGGTCGCTGACCGTAGCGAGATTAACGGCGTGGTAAGACCAGTCGCCGCTGTAGGACCGCGCCTGAGACAGCGCCCAGGTATTGCCCGAACCGCCGGAGGTCCAGCCGGGCGCACCTGATTCAAAGTCCTCAAAGAAGTGGGTTATAGGGGCCGTGCCCAGGCCGCAGTCGCCGGGCAGCGACAGGGTGGTGAAGTGGAAAACGGCCGAATTCAGCCCCTCGCCACACGCATTCTCGGCCCGCACCCGCCAGTAGTAGCGGGTGTTGGTTTGCAGGTCGGTGGGCATCTCGTAGCTGGTGGCGGTCAGGCCGCTGGCCGTATGGACGATGTCGCTAAAGGCGGCATCGCGGGCGATTTCTAAGGTATAGCTGCCGCCCTGCACGGCCGTTTCCCAGGTAAAGGTGGGTCGCTGCGGCTGGTTGGTGGCGGCATGGGGCGGCGTGAGCAGATCGGCCTGGCCCGGCGACTCGGTAAAGAGGTGCAGGCCGATTGGCAGCGTATGGGTGCTGGTGGGGGCTTCACCCGTCACCGTCAGCGTATAGCTGCCCGCCTCGGCCGCGCCGGTATTGCCGATGGTCAACTGGCTGCTGCCCGGCGGCGTCACCGGATTCTGGCTGAAAACGGCCGTTGTGCCCGCCGGCTCGCCCGTTACGCTCAAGGTGACGTCATCAGCAAAGCCCAGCATAGAGCCGACCAGAATCTCATAAATGGCGTCATCGGGGACGCACATGGCCAGGCTGGTTGGTTCGGCCGTTAAGCTAAAGTCGGGGAAGAGGGCGCAGTTATAACAAACCAGGGCGAAATCCTGGTCCACATCGTGGCCGTTGCCGGGGATAGCCTCGGAGTTCAGGTTGGCGGCCACCACGCGAATGGTGGCGCTGCCGGAGGCAGTGGGGCCGATAAAGACGCCTTCGGTGTTGTTGCGATCATCGGCCGTGCCGCCCGGCACCGACCAGCCGCCGCTGCCAAACTGGTTGCCCAGATAGGTCTGGCCACCCATTTCAACGACCAGGTCCAGGTCATTGTTCCAGGCGGGCGTACTGCCGCCCAGTCCGTGACCGGGGGCATCGGTCCAGACCAGCATGATGCGTAACGGCTGCGTGGGATCAACAACGGAAACTTGCTGCACCCATTCCTCACCTGTTTCCAGGAAGAGGAAGGGATCGTCAAAGTATTGTACTTCCACCTGGGGATCGACGACCGCTTCCAGGTCCATGCGCCCCCAGCCCTGTTTGCTGTCGAAGGGATGGCCCAGAATGCCGTTGTCGGCATCGCGGAAACCGGCCAGATCGTGGGCCACAGGCAGGAAGGCGGCCTTAATCATGGCCGGGGTGGGGTCTATGCCATACAGGTCGCGGTAATATTCGACAAAGAGGGCCACCGCGCCGCTAACGTGGGGGGAGGCCATGCTGGTGCCGCAGGAGAGGCCATAACCACTGCCGGTAACGGCCGAATCAACGCGGCAGCCGGGGGCGACCATGTGGGGGATTTTACGGCCGTCTAGCGCGGGGCCGTGCGCCGTGTTGGCCGACAGGTCGTTGATGTCCAGGATTTGCGTCCCGTTAGCGTTTTGCATCTTGGTAGAACCGATGGTGAAGATATTTTTGGCCTCGTCGGGCGAACCTTGAGACGACGTGCCGCCGTTGCCATTCATGATGGAAAGGACGTAAGTAAAGGCCTGATTGCCCGGCTCATCCGGGTCGGCATCGCGCACACCGATGTCCACTTGCAGCGTATCGCCGTCGTAGCCCCGCGGCGTACTGCCCGGTCCCCAACTGTTGCCGGAGAGGATAGCTCCGTTGCGATAAGATTCGGTCATGAGCAGCAGCATTCCGCCAGGCTGGTTGAAGAAGGGGCTGTAGACCTGCTCGACCAGGTTGGCACCGGGGGCTACCCCCTGACCGCGTAAGAAGCCGAAGCTGTCGGTCACGCCGGAGGCGCCGTCACCGGCCATGATGGCGGCGGTGTGCGTGCCGTGGCTGCTGGCTGTGCCGCTGCACGTGATGCCGGTGCAGGGCAGCATCCGGTTAACCAGGTCGGGATGGCTGGCCTGGACGCCGCCATCGACGTTGGCCATAATGACGCCGCTGCCGTCTAGCCCCACGCTGTTCAGCCAGGTGGCGTAGCCGGGGAAGGCCAGGTTGTTGGCGTCGTGGTTGTTGACGTTGATCTGGTTGCTCATTTCGCCACGCGGCCCGCCGTCTGTGGGCCGGGGCTGGATGGTGTAGACGCCGGGGATGGTCGCGGCCGTTTGCAGTCGGTCACCGGCAAGCTGCACGCCGACGATTTCCCAGGTGGCGTTGAGGACGGTACGGCCGTATACGCGCCCCATCTGTTCTAGTTGAGCCACGGCCGTTTCCACATCAGCCCCCCGATACAGCAGCACATCAACCGGTTGTACCTCGGCCGGCAGGTTTTGCCAGCGAGGCAGCACTTTGTAGGCGGGGGCAAAAGGTCCGGTCCAGCGTACAAACGGCCGGTTCTGCACCTGCGGCCCTACGGCCTCACCCCAGACCACGTAGGTGTAGGGGTGGATGTATTGCACAATTTCCAGGCCGTGGGCGGTCAGGCTGTCCAGCCAGTCGCCGCGGGTGGGGCCTTGCATCTGGACCAGGTGGAAATCGGGACCGCTGCCGGTCACGGCGTCCCAACCGGCCGGCAACTGGGGTGGCTCGGCCAGGGGGTCAAAGGTTTGCTCGCCCAGCGTCAGGTGGAAGGGGTTGGCCTGTACTTGATAGTTGGTGGTGGCGTGTTGGTTGAGAACGGCCGTTGCCAACTCTACCCAGACGAAGGTGCCGTAATCAATCAGATTGACCGGCTGCACCGAACGGCTGAGATTGGCCCATTCATCCGGGGCAATGCGGATGATGGTGGTATCGGCCGTGCTGTCGGTGGCAACGGCCGTTGGGTTGTGGTTGAAGGAAAATAAAGCTAATGTGAGTACAAGTAAAGCGAGGATTAAAACTGAGCGACGTGGGCCGTGTGGTCCACGTGGGCCGCGTTGGGGGAACAACATGAAGGGTCTCCTTTCATTCTTTGGGGTAACATAATGTAAAAACAATATCAGGTCAACGCCTGTTGGTAATCAGGTATAGGCAGGCCAGCAAAGGCCTCCCGAACCGTTTTGTACGGCCTTGTAAACAAACCAGGCCTGTCACTATGGGTTGGCGTGGGAAAGGCAGGTTTGGCGGCAATATCCTGTCTGGTGCCCAGGAATATCAGCCGTTTCCTTTTTTGTGCATTGCCATAATGGGCAGAATTTAGAATGGCGTGATCCACCTTATACCCAATGGTTTTGGCTTCCGTAAGAATGTCTGCCAGCAGCTTGCCTTTGGCAATGCCTTTTAGATTTCTTACATTCTCCATGACAAAATAAGCCGGGCGAATTTCCTGTACGAAGCGCAAGAACTCGAAAATTAGAGCGCCTCTGGGATCTCTGACGCCTTTTTGCTTACCGGCCTGGCTGAAAGATTGGCAGGGTGGCCCGCCATATACTAAGGATATATCTTGGGCTTCGACACCACACGCCGATAAAACTTCAACTGCGTTTAACTGCGATATATCGTGATTAAAGATTTTGACTTGATGACCAAAATAGCCAGCTAAGGTATCACACCTGTCTTGTTCAACCTCAACACAGCCAATTGTGACAAAACGGCCGTTTTCAGATGATCCAGCGCGGTCTAAAGCAATGTCAAAACCACCAGCCCCGCTAAACAAACTCAGGGCCAAAAACTGCTTTTGGGTTGGTTGATGCTCTCTAGCAGCTTCCAAGACAGAACGAAAAATAGCCTCCCCCATTTCCACTGGTACAGCATCACCTATTTGTCTTTGTACACTGCTCAGCGTTCCCCTAAACTCAAGGTCATCAGGAAAGCCTTGTAATCGGGCTGCTTCTCGTGGGGTAATAAAGCGGTCTTCAAAAGGATGGACAAATTTATTAAAAATGTAGCCGGTAACAGTTAGAGAAGGCTTGTCAGGCTCCAGGCGAATCATCCGTAAGTTTGGCCCCCCTTTTCGATTGGGGTCTTCTTTTACGTAATAACGAAAGCTCTCATGCCATAATTCTTCTGGCAGGTCCTGCATTTTTTCACCGATACCCAGGGCATTGATTCGTCGTTGCACCGTTTTGCCAACTTGTCTGGGTTGATGGTTATATACTTGCATGAAGTACGTTCCTCTTAAAAGTCAAATACCTTATTGATCCACTCGTCCCGTGAAAATGTTTGTGTAATGGCAATTATGCCATCAAACAGATTGTACAATACTGTGTCAGGTGCCAGATCGGAGGCGATTCTTACTTGTGCTGAAGTGGAGCGCGTCCAGATTATATCTTTCAAAGAGGCCAGGTAATCCTCGAAGTGTCTAACAGCGTGAATGTTAGACACAACCCCTACCAAAAACTTCAGGTCTTCCACTGGTTTGCCGTCAGAACCTAACTTGATAACCTGGTAGATAGCCTTCTTGATGTCATCGGTTCGGTCCATACCCACGCTCGTTTTGCCGTCTGACACAGTTTCGTAACCAGACCCCGTGCGACGAGCAGGCCAACTATCCGGACGGGGGCTGGGATGACCACAGGCATTTGTGAGCCAATAGACTGATTCCTGGCTTCTCTGGCCATAGGCTTGTAACGAAGCAGCCCAGAATTCAGCATAAGCCGTGAAAAAAGTTGGGTCTTCTATCAATAGTTTTGTCAATCCCCGATAAGCCCACTCTGTATCATGGACATCCTGCCTGATGCCGATGGGGAAGGTTTTGTCGTGCCAGCTACCGCTTTGGGCATTGTAGGTTGGCACAAAGAGATTCATTTGTGTACCAAAAAGGTATGAAAAATCGGTGACTCTGTGAGATGCGGCTTGCGTTTCGTTGTCAGTATCAATGATCAGGCTTTGGGAAGCAACGTGTAAGGGTAGGGTGAGCAGCGGTGCTGCTTTAATTTCAGCAAACATAACTGTCACTGGCGTCGTCGCTTGATCAACAAAGATTATGTCTATTGGTTCTGACCCTTTTAAGACGGCAACATTCAAGCCCTTCGAGGTGAACAGTTCGCTCAAAAAATGCGCCAGTAAACGTGAAGTACGACGGCCAATAATACCAGACCCCGGTTTGTTGGCAGCATGAAAATGAAACTGGTTGTCCAGGCCGCATCGTGGGCAGATATTGGTGTAGGGGTAGTAGAGTGCAGGCGCAGGCTCCGGGCAATAAACCCAGCCGATATGTCCGACAGAACGATAGTATTCAGCAGCAACAATCAAGTCAAAAGCAGCGGCCAACAGCGCCCGTTTGGAAACGGCCGTTGTGCCGCCAACCGAATCTACAATGGTCAATAGTTCTCTTATCAATGCTCTTTCGGCAAGCGTCACCTGAAACGGCTGGGCTGTTTCTACTATCTGAAGAATTGTTTCCCGATTATTTGCTGCGCTCATAGGTTTATGACGGGCCGTACTTTTTCATTACCTTCTCGCTAACCTCGCCTACATCTTCACCGACGGCGTACAGGTAGCGGCGCGAGGAATCCTCGCTCATATATTTGAACTGCTTGGCGATGGCTTTGGCCGTTTTGTCTACGCCGTCATCGGCCACGCTGCCTTGCAGCCAGTCGCCGAACGAGCCATGTTCGTCGGCAAGTTCTAGCATGGTGCGGGCATTGTCTACCACCGCCTTGATCTTGGCCGCGTAGCGAATGATGCGCTCATCCTCGCTGAGGGCCTCGATCTTCTCCTCATTGTAGTCGGCCACGCGGCCGACGTCGAACTCGTCAAAGGCGGCCAGAAAGCCGTCCCATTTGCCTTCGACGACCTGCCGATTGAGGCCGCCCATAAAAATCACTTTGGTCATCATTTCCAGATAGCCCGCGTCGTTGTCGGGGCGCTGTCCGGGGGTTACGTGTTTCATTGATTTTTCTCCTTAATTATGTGACGGAGGACCGAGGATGGAAGACGGAGAAGCTGTTTGTTCTCGGTCCTTCGTCCTTCGTCTTCGGTCCATTTATTATTGTTTTATCACAACTTGCCCATCCTTACACCTGCCATTCGTATAGCTGGTAGGTTTGGTGGGCGGTGGCTCCGGCGGATTGGAGGAGGACAACGGCCGTTTCCCCCTTTCGTAATGGCCCAACTGTCAAAGATTGCCAACCCTGCTGTTGGGCGCTGTGGAGGGCCTGCTGCCGCAGTTGACGGCCGAATCCCTGCCCGCGGGCTTCGGGTAAAACGGCGGCGAAAGGAATACGGCCGTTTACCACCCTTCGCCCCCTATTCAACCACCACCAGAGCCGCCAGCCCCAGCTTTTGGCCCCGCCCGCCCGCCGCAGCCGCGCTCCTTCGTCGGGTTGGAGTAAGATAAAGCCAACCGGTCGGCCTTGAGCCTCAACCAGCCAGCCCGACAAATTTCGCCCCAGCCAGCGCAGCAAAAAGGCGGCCTCAGCCGCGTCCGGCGGGGGCAAGCCAAGACCCCGGTCACAGGCGGCCGCCAGCAGCGGCCGTAAATCGCCCGCCAGCCGCGCCGGGTCAAACGGCGTCAGATTGGGCGCGGCCACCGGTTCAGCCGGGACGGGCAGGTGATAGAGCCGCATCTTTTGCCACGGCCGAAACAGATTGGCGGCCAGTTCGGGCAGATAGGGCGGGCTGTAGGGAGTATGCCGCGGCGGTTCGAGGTGCCAGTGGTCCAGCAGCCAGCCGGACCCCAGGTGGGGGGAGAGGCCGGTGGGCAGCAGCAGACGGTGGCAGCCCCGCTCCCATAGCTGCTCGGTTAGTTGTTCCAGGAATACGGCCGTTGCCTCTTCATCATTAACCAGGTGCAAATGGGCCAGGTAGCCGGTCCCATCGCGGCGGCGCGGGTCTTGCAGCAGCAGCGCGGCCACGAGCGGCAGCTCAAACAGCGACGACTGCCCCAACGATTGGGCCAGACCGACCGGTCCGGAGGCGTTTCGCTGAGCCTGAGGTCGCCGGATTCCCTCCAAGTAAAACCAGCCGGGATTGAGCCGGGCCAGGTGGGGATTGCGTGCTGGCTCCAGCGCCCAGCGCCAGGTGGGGTAATAAGGAGGCGTCCAGCGGTGGTCGGCCCGATAAAGCTGCCACCATTGCTGGGTAAAGCTGCGCCGGTCCCAGTAGCCGTGGGCCTGGTAGAGGTGATAGTTGAAATAGGGCATAATGGCGATGGGTCTGGTATGTAGCGTGTTGACGGTGACGGGATTGCCGCACGCTACGCTGCCAGCGTAATCCCGGACTCGGCCAGCCGCTCCTGGACCAGGGCTAAGAGGCGGGGGCGCATGTCGGCTGCCTGGCCATATTTGGCTTTGGCCAGCAGCGTCAGCTCCGTCTGCTGCCCCATTGTGCCCGTTTCGCTAATGACGTGCCAGGGTTCGATCAGCGTGGGCAACCGCACCACCGCCTCTTCGGCCAGCTCTTCCAGAATGGCAATAGCCCGGTTGAGGTCGCTGGTGGCCAGTTTGAGGGTGACACTGGCGTTAGAGAAGTGGCCCCGGCTGAAGTTACGCACCACGCGCACCTCACCGTTGGGTACAATGTACAGTTCGCCGCTGGGGGCACGCAGCCACATGGTGCGCAGGTTGACCTGCTCGACCACGCCGATTACGCTGAGAATTTCCACCTTGTCGCCCACGTCAAACTGGTCTTCAAGCAGAAAACTGACGCCGGTGAGGAAATCGCTGATCAACGGCCGTGCCCCTAACCCAAAAGCAGCGCTGAACAAACCGACCATCCAGACCAGGGTGGCCCCGTCGATAAAGAGACTGAGGGAGAGCAAAACGGCCGTTGTAAACACCACAAAGGTGATGATGCTGGCAAACAGGCTGCGAATGGTTTGCTGCCGTTCGGCTCGCAGCTCCCGGCCCCGTCTGGTGAGGCTGTTGAGGCGTACCAGGCGGCCGGCAATACGCCAGCGCAGCCTGTGGAGCAGGTAGGCGGCCAGAAAAAAGAGGCTGATGCGCAGCAGGTAGCTCCACCAGGCATCGGCCGCTAGTAGCGGGAGGATGGTATCGTTGAGCATGTAGGTGTTACTCTTCCTCCTCTTTGACAACGGCCGTTTTGCCCTCATACAATCCCACCACCGACGGCCGTACCAGCACAATGATGGTAAACACGCCCAGAACGGTGCCGATAGGGAAAAAGACACAGTTAACGGCGGCCGTGCCAATGGAAAAGAGTCGCCGTCGCCGATTCTGGATAAAGTAACCGGAAACGGCCGTGGCCAGGGCCAACCCCCAAAAGGATATGATTAGCAACAGCGGCAGCAGCGTAAACATCAGGCCAAAAATGGTCATCATGACGGCCTCGGCGGCCCCTTCGGCCGCGACGCCGCTCAGAAAGCCGCCAAAGAGCAGCGAAAGGCCGACGCCCAGGTGGAAAATGGGCACGCAGCCAAACAGGGCTGTCAAGCCAGCCACAACGTAGTGAAAGATGGTGATCAACTGCAAATATTGACGATCTTGCTCCGCAACAGACATAGTTTTCCTCTTAGCCCAACGGTTTTGTGAAAAGTGGCTGGTAAACAATTGACAGTTGCTAATTGACAGTTGACAATTAGCAAGTGCCAATTAGCAATTGGCGCTTATTTTCCCATTCACAACCAAGGAGATTGTTATGTTAACTGTAGGCGATACTGCCCCAGACTTTGAATTATTATCTGACGAAGGGAAACCTGTCAAGCTATCTGATTACCGCGGGCAGCGGGTAGTCGTTTTCTTCTACCCTAGAGCCGACACGCCTGGCTGTACTACCCAGGCTTGCGGCTTCCGCGACAACTATCCCACCTTCCAGGAAGCCAACGCGGTGGTGCTGGCCATCAGCCCCGATGCACCCGAAGATTTGGCTAAATGGAAGGCGAAACAAAGCTTCCCTTACCCGCTGCTGGCCGACCCCGACCATGCCGTCTCTGAGGCATATGGCGTCTGGGGTGAGAAGAAGATGTACGGCAAGAGCTATATGGGCATCAATCGCAGCCATTTTGTCATTGATCAAGCGGGCAAGCTGGCCGACGTGCAGTATAAGGTCAGCCCGCAGAAAAGTGTGGAAACGGCCGTTGCTTTTGTAGCGGAGTAGCGCAGGGGCGGGGTGGTGAAGTGGCGGGGTGGACCCGTCACTTCGCGCTCGCGCTTACTGGTCGAGAAGTACGGTCGCATTGGGGAATGGCCTGCCGGTGGCGTCGTAAGCAGGCAAGCGTGCAAATGTCCCGTTGTCCACCCAATAAAAACCCACCCCAATCTCGTAGGTTTCATCCGCCGCCGGCAGCGGCAGCCAGACCGGATCGGCAATCAATTCACCTGCCTGCCATTGGCCGGTGGGGTACGTGCCCCGCTGCGGCATGGCGTCATCCTGGCTCAGCGGCGGGCCGGCTTCCGGCCCCAGCAGATGGGCAAAGCGGGTATAATCCTGCGCCCCGCCCCGCAGCGCCTCCCAGTAAAACGTCAGCGCCAGACCATCCCCTTCGATCTCAAGCCGATAGCCACGCAGCGCCAGCAGCGGCCCGGATTCGTCGTGGTACACGGCCGTTGTCTCTACCAAATCCGGCGGCAAGTCGGCCAACTGGGGTTGTGTGGGTACAAACTGCCAGCCCGCCGCGCCGGTGGCCAACTGCCCCAGGCGGCGTATGGCCACCGTCTGCCCGCCGGTCACTTCATAGAGCCAGGCCATCAGGAAAAATGAGCCGTCATCACCCGCCGGCTCCGGTAGGGGGATGGCTACCTGATCGTCAACCCACTGCTGCGGCGGCCACAGGCTGCTGGGCCGAAAGCCGTGTCCCGGCTGGAGGTCGTACTGCTGCCGCAGTTGGCCCTGTTCATCCAGCAGGCGCAGCGACAGGTTGTAGTTGGGACCAATCGGCCGGGGCGTGGCGTACCGCAGGTGGAGCGTCAGCGCGTCGGGGCCAATCTGGGCAGCTTCGGCCAGGACGTCCAGCCGGGGCGGGGCGGGATCGGGTACAGTAGGGTTGAGGCGCAACGGCCGTAAATAGAGACCGCCGCGCCGCTGGGCTGAGCCGGGTGTGAGGGCGACGCCGTCACCTACCTGCACATAGGGCACGTAGAGGCCGGTCGGGGATGTGATGGGCAGGTCGAACTGAAAATCGGACCAGGCTGTGCCGGGCTGGTCCCATCTGATCTGTTGGGAAAGCAGCAGCGGCACCGTGACGCCGCCGGGCTGGGGGCGCGGGTGGGCCGGCGTAGCCAGGCCAACCGTAATGGGCGTACCGGCTGCGGCCTTCAGGTTCAGACGAATGGTTAGCCGTTGCCCGACAGTCAACGCATCCTGGCTGTAGTCGTAGCCGTGCAGGATGGCCCCGTTGCTAAAGGCAATGCCCGCCGGGCTGTGGTGCAGGTAGCCCAGTTGGGCAAAATCCCAGCTTTGCGTGCCGGAGGCCAGCGGTTGGGGCGAACGGCCGTGTAGCCCGGCGCTGACCAGCAGTAACACCAGCGTAGCGGCCAGTAACGGCCGTCGCTGGCGGCGCAGCCACGCCCAGGGATGCAGCCACCAGAGCCAGAGCAGCAGCGACAGCAACGAAACCAATTCGGCCACCCGGCGTACTGTCGTCCGCTCTAGTTGCAGCGTCAGATCGTGGCTGCCTGCTGGCAGATCAAGCATAATGAGGCCGGTTCCGGGAGACGGCCGTATCTCAATTGGTTCCCCATTTAGCCGCGCCGTCCAGCCGGGCCAGTGGAGTGTGGGCAGCACCAGCGTGGCCGGACTGTCTGCCACGAACTGCCACTGCTGCCGCGTCGTTTGCCCGGCGGCCAGTTTCGCCTGGGGGACGTCGCCGGTCAAAATCTGGGGGCGATGGCGTTCGCCCGTCTCCAGCCAACCGCTAGTAAAGGGGCGGGGCTGGACGGTGTGGGGCAGATATTCGGCGCTGACGGTGGTGCCAATGTTGCCGGTAAACCATTCATATTGGGCCAGCGATTCGGCCGTGACGTCGGCATCGGTCAGGGCAAGATGGTCGGTTTGCAGTCCGCCCAGGCCGCTGATAGCCATCAGCAGGCAAAGGGCGGGAACCAGCCAGCGCCGCCAGGGGAGCAGCGCCAGCGCCCCCGTTGCCAGGGCCGTGAAGATCGCCTGCACCGACAAAAAGCGCCAGGGAAATTGGGTGAAGGAGAGCAGCGGTAAATGGTCCCAAAGCAGCCGGGAGAGCGGCGTCAGCATGAAGGTGGCTACGAATAGACCGATAACCAGGAAGACGATACGTGCGCCTAGACCTGACAGGTCTTCAAGACCTGTCAGGTCTGGTCTCCATTCTACGAAGCCCAACGCCGCCAATCCCAACAGGGCCAATACCGCCTGAACCAGCCCCATGCGAAAGGCGTTGCCGCCGTCAACCGTATAATCAAACAACAAGCTGCTCTGGACCAGATCGCCGCTCAAAAAATGGTTGCTGTAGTGGAAATAGCCCTCCGTCACCGGACCCAGTTGGGCCAGCGATTGCTCCGCCAACGCGGGCACAAAAAACCAGGCGGCCAGCCCCAACGCCAGCAGTAAAGAAATCGTGATGCGTGATGCGTAATGCGTAATACGTAATGCGTAATGCGTGATGCGTAATGCGTGATGCGTCATGCCGAACAGCAAAATGGCTAACAGCAGGAAAGGCGAAAAAATAAGTGCGGAGATGTTGTGGCTCAAAATGAGCGCCGCATATAGCAGCGCTAATTGACCATTGACCATTGACCGTTGACCATTGACCATTCTCAGGATGGCCAGGATTAGCCAGGGGTATAAGGCCATGGCCCAGAATTCGGCCAGGGAGTCGCCGCGCACGTAGACGTTGACCATGTGGAAGGGGGCGAAGGTGTAGGCAACGGCCGTTAACAGGCCGGCCCATTCGTGGCGTAGTGGGTAGTGGGTAGTGCGTAAGGTGTTGTTTTCAGGTAGAGACCAGAAGGTGCGGCCGAGTTGGTAAGCGCCCCAGGCGGCAACGAGGAAGCCGCTGAGCTGGGCCAGGTGGATGGCGCGGATGAAGCCGAAGCCGAGGAAATAGAAAACGGCCGTGATGTACAGCGACAGCGGCGCGTAATAGTTGTAAAAGGGGTAGCCATAGCCGTAGTTGGCATCTGGCATCCAGCGGACGGGGAAGTGGCCGTCGCTCAGGGCGGTGGCAAGCTGGTGCAGCCGTTGCAGCAAAAAGGGGCTGTCACCGCCGCCGCGCGTGTTTAACAGCCCCGGTTCGGCCAGCACCGGCCAGGCGGCCACAACAGCTACCATAATAACGGCCAGTTGAAACCAGTAACCGTGAGGCGTAATGCCTGATGCGTGACGTCTAATTGAGGCCATCAACCGCCGTTTCTGCCTTCATTTTTTGCTACGTCGTCTGACGGCGCAGGAAGACAAAGAGCAGCACGCCCAACAAAATAACACCTAAGAAGAGGGCAATTAGACCGCTCACTGCGGCCAGGCTGCGGGGAGCGGTATCCGGTTCGGCTGTTGCCACGGGCAGTTCCGGCTCAAGCGTCGGGGGCAGGTCGGCGTCGGCAATGGTGTCAGCACCCGGCGGATCGACGACCGGTGTGGCCTCAGGGCGCAGCCGGCTGCCGAATTCCACGCCCAGCGTTTGCCCCACGTCAATCTGGATAACGGCCGTATCAGCCGTGGTCAGTTCCAGACGGGGCGGAATCTGCTGCGAAACCTCATAGGCACCGGGTTCTAGTCCTTCAAAACAAACCGGCTCCGGCCGGCCGGTGGAAATAGCGGTATCAACCACCTGGCCGTCCCGGCTGACGGTAAAGGTGATGCCCGCCAGGTAATCTTCGCCGGGATCATGGATGCCGTTGGCGTTTTCGTCGTTAAAAGCGTTGAGGCAGATGGTCCCTCCCGGAGGTGTGGTGGGTGTGGGCGTGGGCGTGTTGGTAGGAACGGCCGTGGGCGTATCTGTGACCTCAGGCGTGGGCGTGTTCACCGGCGTATTGGTGGCAGGTGGTGGCGGTGGCGGCGTGTTGGTAGCTGTCGGTAACACCTGCACCACCACTAATTCAGCCGCATCATACCAGGTATCCAGATATTGCAGACATTGATTGGCGCCGGCCCGGGCCAGGTTGGCCGAGGTAAACACGGTGATTTGATTCCCCACAGCCGTGGCCTCCACCGAAAACTGCTGCCATTGGTCATGGGGAGAACCGGCAGCTCCCCAGACTACTCCCGGCGCGTACCAGATCGCGCCGCCGGTCGGATCGATACCGGCCCGAATATTCATCTGGACGTAGGTGTCCGAGCCATCGACGCCGGGTTCATTGCTGGTGCGCCCTTTGGCGAAGACGGTAAAGCGATAGGTTGTGCCGGGTGTAGCCGCTACTGTCTGGTAGACGCCGGCCGACCAGGTATCCCAATTGTTGCCGATGTATTGTGAGGAACCACCCTGGTATATGTGCTGGGCGGTCGCCAGTTCCGCATTCCAGCGCGGCCGAAAATAATACGGGTCGGCACAGTCATCCGTTTTTTCCGTTTCCCGATGCCAGGCAGTCCAGCCGTTGGCCACACCGTTGCTAAACGGCTCGGCAAAGCCAGGGTTGTTTAACAGATTGGCCTGGGCCTGAATCGGCACGGCCAGATTTAGCCCAGAAAAGAAGTTGCCGAAAAAGAGTAGAGCCAAGAAGTAAACCATGTCAATATCCCTCAGGGATTGGACCAGTTGTTTGTTCGCGAACCAGTACAATCCAGCCTCGTAGATACACCAGTGTAAGACTAATCGGCCCTATTGTACCATATCCGGTCAGTAACCGTTTAACTACGGCCGTATACGGGAACGGCCGCACCCTGAACGGATTTGGCCGCCGGCGATGCCAGGAAGAGGACGACGCTGGCCAGGTCGGCTGGCGGAACCCACTTCTCAAAATCGGCGTTGGGCATTGATTCCCGGTTGGGTGGGGTGTCAATTGTGCCCGGCAAAATACAGTTGACGTTGATGCCCTTGTGCTTCAATTCGGCCGCCAGGCTTTCGGTCAGGCGAATGACGGCGCTTTTAGAGATGATATAGGGGGCCATGTTGGCGCTCCCCGCCAGCGCGGCCCGCGCCCCTACGTTGACAATTTTGCCTGCGCCAGCGGCCAACATTTGGGGAACCACAGCGCGGCAGGTCAGGAAGGCGGTGCGGGCGTTGAGATTGAGCATAAAGTCCCACGTCTTCTCATCTGTCTCGTGAACGGGTGGCCCCATGGTAAAACCACCGGCAATATTGGCCAACACGTCGATACGGCCGTATTGGTCCATGGCGTTACCCACCATCCCGTTGACCTCATCGGCGTCGGTCAGATCAACGGCAACGTATAGATAGCGATTCGGGTCCAGCGAGTCGCCGTAGACTTTTTCCAGCCGTTCCTCTTCCAAATCAACCAGGACCAGGTTGGCCCCCGCTTCATAAAAGGCACGCGCTGTAGCCTCGCCCAGCGTCCCCGCCGCGCCAGTCACGATTACTACTTTCTTTTCGAAATTGAACATGGTTTTCTCCTAGGGCTGACGTGTAGAGGTTTCTATCTCTACACGCTATCTCAAGAAATCATTGCGTTCATATTAGCATAAGCTGAACCAGAATCCAATGGGGAGCGGCACTATGTTGCCCCAATAGCCCACAGGCAGTAACATTCTGCCAACTTTTTGAAACATTGGGAGAATACTATGCCTATAAGGTCATTAGCGGCAGAGCAGGTTCGTCTGGTCTGTGACCAGAAGCTGTTCAATTTTACGACGACGGCTGAACTACCCCCGTCAGAAACGGTGGTGGGGCAGCCGCGTGGCTTACGCTCTCTGTCGTTCGGGCTAGGGGTATCAGGAGAAGGTTATAACATCTTTGTGCTGGGACCAACCGGGGCCGGCCGCACCACCGCCCTGACCCATTTGCTGGCTGAGCAGGCTGCCAACCGGCCCCGGCCAGCCGATTGGGTCTACGTCTACAATTTTGAGGTGCCGGAACAGCCCCGCGCCCTCTCTTTGCCCGCCGGGCAAGGTCGTCACCTGCGACAGCAAATGGCCGCGCTGGTGCAAACGCTGCGCTACCAGCGATCCGTGCGGCTTGACGGTCTGGCGGCCGGTGAAATGGGCGGTGCTGATCTGGTGGAAACGGCCGTTTCCACCCACCTGGACCAACTGCGCCAAACCTATCAGGCGCAGCCCGACCTGCTGCTTTATCTGGAACAGGTGGCTCACGAAATTAGCAACACCCCGCTGACCACCCTCGATCCCAGCCGGTATATGGTACGCTTGCTGGCTGACAACAGTCAGACTTTGGGCGCACCCGTTGTCTTCGACCATTATCCCACCCGACACAGCTTGTTGGGTCGAGTAGAATACGCCTGGCAGCAGGGCGACCTTATCCCCCACCTGACCACCGTACAGCCAGGCAGTCTGCACGCGGCCAACGGCGGCTATCTGGTCTTGCAGGCAGCCGATTTGTTAGAGCGGTTCGAAAATTGCTGGGTGCCGCTGCGCCAGGCGCTTCAGGCGGGCCAGATTCCCATCGTCTCGGAGGCAACGGCTGGTGGCGGCGTGCCTATTCACGGCTTAAATCCGGAATCCGTACCACTCTCGCTCAAACTAATTTTGCTGGGCAGTGCCGACGATTATTACACCCTGTACGAACTGGATGAAGTGTTCCCTCGTCTATTCAAGGTACGGGCCGAGTTTGATTGGGAGATGCCGCTAGACGAAGCGCACGTGGCCCAATATGCGGCCTACATTGCCACCATTTGTCACAGAGAGGGGTTGTGTCACTTTGACAAAACGGCCGTGGCCAAAGTGGTTGAACAGGGTGCCCGGCTGGTGGAGCATCAGAAGCGACTTAACGCCCGTCTGGGCCTGATAGCCGACTTGCTGCGCGAGGCCAGCTATTGGACGCGCATGCGAGGGGGTGAGGTGGTAACGGCCGCTGACGTGCAGCAAGCCCTGGTTGAACAGGCCTACCGGGCCAGCCTGGTCGAAGAGCGCATTCGTGAAGAAATCCTGGAAGACCTGGTATTTATTGCTACCGAAGGCAGCGTGGTAGGTCAGGTCAATGGCCTCTCCATTCTGGATACGGGCGACTACATGTTTGGTCAGCCGGGGCGTATTACGGCCCGCACCTATATGGGTGAAGATGGCATCATCCACATTGAGCGGGAAACTGACATGTCTGGCCCCATTCACCACAAGGGGGTGTTAACCCTCATGGGCTACTTTGGTGGCCAGTACGCCCAGCGGCAGCCGCTTTCATTTTCGGCCAGCCTGACTTTTGAGCAGAATTATTTCGGCGTTGAGGGGGATAGCGCGTCTTCGTCTGAACTGTATGCTTTGCTGTCTAGCCTGAGTAATTTACCCGTTAAGCAAGGAATTGGCGTCACCGGTTCGGTCAACCAGCGGGGCGAAATTCAGCCCATTAGCGGCGTTAATGAGAAGATAGAAGGTTTTTACCGGGTATGCGCCGCACGGGGCTTAACGGGTGAACAAGGGGTTATTATTCCTGTGGCCAATATTGAAAACTTGATGCTGCACGAAGATGTGGTAACGGCCGTAGCCGAGGGTCAATTCCACATCTGGCCCGTTGGCAACATCGACGAGGGCATCGAGATTCTGACCGATGTGGCCGCGGGCGTGGCCGATGAACAGGGCAACTTTCCTGAAGGCACCGTCCACCACGCTGTGCAGCAGCGGCTTCTGCAATTAGCCCGCGATCTCAAATCCTTTGGCGACAGCGGCGATAATGAAGAGGAAGAAGATGAAGGGTAAAGACCTGCGAGATTTTGAGAAACCTCGCAGGTCTGACGGTCGTTATATTTACTGTCGGGGCGGAATGCGAAGCTGCTGACCGACATCAATGCGGGTCGGATCGGTGAGATTGTTATAGCTGGCCAGTTCATCAACGGTCAGGCCGTAACGCAGGGCAATGCGGAATAAATTGTCACCGCGTTGCACAATGTATATCTCCTCTTCGCCGGGGTCCGGATCCGGGTCTGCGGGCGGAGGTTCATCCCCCTCGCCAGGAATATTTAAGACTTGCCCCACGCTGAGTACATTGACGTTGCTAATGTTGTTCGCCTGTGCCAGTTCTTGTATGGATAAGCCGAAGCGCTGGGCAATCAGCCCCAGCGTATCACCGGCCTGGACCGTATAGGTAGCCGGCCGCTCGGTCGGCGTTGTGGGATCCGGCGCATCCGGTTCAGCCTCTGGTTGTTCGGCATCCCCCGGTTGCTCAGACTCATCTACTGGCGGCTCCGTTTCGGCCAGCGGGTCATCATCTTCTGGCCGAGGCGAGTCGCCATCTTCTGGCATTGGCTCAACGGGCGGAGCCGGATCAACCGGATCCGTCTCTGGCTGTTCAACCTGGATTGTATCCTCAGGTTCTTCAACATCGGGCCGAGGCACGGTGCGCTCGCAGGCCGCCAGCACGAGCGAAAAGACCAGCAGTATCAGCAAAAAGGCACTGAAAGGGGTCGTCGCCGTGCGAACTGTTTGGGACGTTTGATTTGTTATTTCTTTCACGTAACCCTCCTCAAGAGATAGGATTTGATCGAAATGGTCGGGAGCGACCAAAACGTAACCGGTTGCCTCCTGACACCATTTCTTAACGACATTTGCTATGATTTTAGAGCTTACGTGTTAATTAGTCAACATAATGCAAAGCTGGCAGGTTTGAGAACCGCTCAGGTTTACCTCCAAGCCGTGTCAGGGGACCATTTTTGCCCAGAGGGTTTGTGCCCATGAGGTCTGTGCCCACAAAGTCTGTGGCCACGACTAATCTTTCGTCTGACGCAACATAGGCTATAATTCCAGGTCTATGTCACAAGATAAGCAGGCTGCGGTGGCCCAATTTCGCATCGGAATCAACGCTCATCTGCTGGCAGGCGGCGACAATTACCGGCGTGCGGGCATCCATCAGTACATCTGGCAGGTGTTGCGCCATTTGCCTACGGCCGAGTTGGGGTTGCAGCCGATTGTGTACACCCGGCAGATAGCTTCTCTGGCTGACCGGCCGGGGCTGCTGTTGCGCCGAAGCCGCTGGCCGACGGAACGGCGGTTGGTGCGTATTGCCTGGGAGCAGTTGGCCTGGCCCTGGCTGGCGTGGCAGGATGACCTGGATTTGTGGCACAGCATGGCTTTTGTTTTGCCGTTGCTTCGGCCGGTCCCGGCCATCGTCACCATTTATGATCTTAGCTTTATCTACACACCAGAAGCGTTTCCTGGCTGGCAACGGCTTTACCTGAGGTGGCAAACGGCCCACGCCTGCCGCCGGGCCGAGCGGATTATCACCATTTCTGAATCTGGCCGGCAGGATGTGGCCCGGCGCTTTGAGTTAGCCCCGGAGCGGATTGCGGTGGTCTATCCCGGTGTTGACCCCGCTTACCGGCCGCTGCCGCCAGATGCGGTGGACCGTTTTCGCCAGGAGCATGATCTGCCGCAGCGGTTCGTGTTGCACGTGGGCACGTTGCAGCCGCGCAAGAATATCCCGCTGCTGCTGGAAGCGTTCGCCCAATTGTTAGTGCCAGATGTGGAGTTGGTGCTGGTGGGCGGCAAAGGATGGTTGTTTGCGGAGATTTTTGCTAAGGTGGCGGCTTTGGGTTTACAAAACCGGGTGCGCTTTGCCGGTTACGTGCCGGATGAGATGTTGCCCTGGTGGTATAATGCGGCGTCGCTGCTGGTCTTCCCGTCGCTTTATGAGGGGTTTGGCCTGCCGGTGGTAGAGGCTATGGCCTGTGGCACGCCGGTAGTGGCGGCTAAAAGTTCTTCGATCCCGGAGGCGGGCGGTGAAGCCGCGCTCTATTTTGAGCCGAATGACGTGACCGGTCTCGGCGAGCAAATGGCTTTGGTGTTGAACAGCACGGCCGTTTCTGACCAGCTTCGTCACCAGGGGCCAATCCAGGCCCGACAATTTTCCTGGCAGAAGGCGGGGCGAGAAACGGCCGTTGCGTACCAAGCACTACTTAATCAACTATGAACAGACGAACCGTTCGCTACGTTACGGTCGTTACCGACCTCATTCTCATTAACCTGGCGTTTGCCTTTTCTTACGTGGTACGCTATGAGTTTCAGTGGCTGCTGGAAACCGCATCCTTCGATCCCTACGAAAGTTATGTTGGGCAGCAGATATTGCTGACGCTGCTGCTGGCAGGCGCATTCGCCCAAAACAAAGCGTGGACGCGACGGCGTGGCGAAGCCTGGATCGATGAAATGTCGCGCATTTCCTACGCCACGGCCGCGGGCATTGCCTTAATGATGGCCTTTACGTTCTTCTTTCGGCCGCTGGCGTTCTCCCGTTTACTCTTGGTTTGGGCACTCATCTTCATCATCCTCTTTATTGGCCTGGCTCGCTTACTGCGCCGCTGGCTGCTACAGCTTTTGTATCGCCGAGGCCGTTTTGTAGACCGGGCCTTGGTTGTTGGCTCTGGTGAAGCAGGGCGGGGCGTTATCCGCACGCTGCTGGCCCGGCCCGATTTAGGTTTTCAACCCATCGGCTATCTGGATGACGGTAGTCAGGAGAATAATATCGGTTCTGGTCGCGTACCCCATTTGGGCAGTTTCAACGAAATAGACTGCGTTCTCCAGGCAAATCAACAATTGCACACTGTGTTTATCGCCCTGCCCGGCGAAATGCACGAACAGATAATGACCCTGCTGCAACAGTGCCAGAAGCGGGGTGTGCGGGCACAGGTAGTACCCGACCTGCTGCAGCTTAGCCTGAATCGAGTCGAGTTTAACAACATGGCGGGCATTCCCATGCTGAGCGGCCGTAATGTATCGTTGAGCCAGACCTCCCTGCTGCTAAAACGGGCTTTGGACCTGGTTATTGTTGTTTTGGGCGGTATACCCGCGCTTGTTGTGATGGGTCTGATTGCCCTGGCCATCAAGCTGGATTCGCCAGGGCCAGTTATCTACTCTGGTATGCGGGTGGGACCAAACGGCAAGTTGTTTCGGATGTACAAATTTCGTTCGATGGTAGAAGGAGCGGATTCGCAGAAGGAATTGTTGGCCCATCTCAACGAGGCCGATGGTCCTATCTTCAAGATGAAGGATGATCCCCGCCTGACGCGCGTCGGCCGTTTCATCCGGCGCACCAGTCTGGATGAGCTGCCGCAGTTGTATAATGTGCTGCTGGGCAATATGAGCCTGGTAGGGCCGCGGCCGCCGCTACTGGAAGAGGTAGAGGATTATAAGCCGTGGCATCGGCAGCGGTTGGCCGTAATTGGGGGTATAACGGGGTTGTGGCAGGTAAGCGGTCGTTCTGACCTGACGTTTGATGAGCTATGTCTGCTGGATATTTATTACATTGAGAACTGGTCGCTGATGCTGGACATTCGCATTTTGCTGCAAACCATTCCCCATTCGCTGTTTGGCCGAGGCGCGTATTGAGAAGTATGAAGTATGAATTATGAAGTATGCATTACGGGCAGGGTTCACTGCTCTCTGGCAGCCAACTTTACAAATTTTGACGGAGGACCGAAGACGAAGAGCTTGCACTGAGCTTGTCGAAGTGACGGAATTTCTATCGGCCTATCGGCCCATCGCTTTTTCTGGCCATCGCTTTTCCTGGCCATCGCTTTTCCTGGCCATCGCTTTTCCTGGCCATTGGTCTTTCGTCCTCCGTCCTCGGTCAGTGTATTGTCAAGCTGACTTGAACCATACTTGCTTACTCTATTTCCGGGCTGGCGGGCTGGTCGATTTTGATGACCTCGCCGTGAATGTCAATGATGATACGCAGGCCAAACATGCCCAGCATATTGCGGGCCTGAAGGGGAATGCCCTGGGCAATTATCTGGTCCATGTCGATGTTACGTAACTGGGCGTCGATGGCCGCTTTGGTGAAGAGGTCGTCTTTGCCAATCATGTTGAGCATTTGCTCCACAGCGATCTCTTTGTTGGCTTCCAACTGCTGCAAAAAAAAGGAAAGGACCTGGCGGTCAACTATTTCGGCGTCGATATGGCGGCGAAAGCCGTCGTCGTCAACCACATATTGGGCGTCGCTGCCGATAACGGCCGTTTTGACCGCCCGTCCCATTTCATCATAAACCAGTTCCGCAAACAACGCTTGCCGTGCCATAGCTTTATTCCTCAACTCACAACTCACAATTCGTAGTTCGTAATTCGTAATACGTAATTCAAGTATACTCAGGTTACGTATGGCAGGCTAAAACGGCCGTTTGACTCATCCATCACTCACAAAAACGGGGAAAACAGTGGCATTTGGGGTATTTTTGAGGTCATAATGGCGGCAATTGTGCAGCCATCAAGCCATTTGGTATAATTTAGCGATTTTAGCTTGAACGAGCAGCGGGTACGGCAAGACGAAGCTGGCAAACCACTGCAAAGCAAATAAGGGACAATCTGTTGTTTAGACCATTAGACTGGCTGTTGGGCCTGTTTTCTTTGGACATAGGTATCGACCTGGGTACGGCCAATACCCTGGTCTATATTCGTGATCGGGGCATCGTCATTAACGAGCCATCCTGGGTCGCTATCAACAAACGTTCGCGCCGGCCGCTGGCGATTGGGGCCGAAGCACGCGAAATGGTTGGCCGCACACCGAGCGATATTGTGGCCATACGGCCGTTGCGCGATGGCGTCATCTCCGAATTTGAAATCACCGAAGCCATGCTCGACTACTTCATCAAAAAAGCCCACGAGCAAATGCTGGTTCCCTTTCCCCGCCCCCGCGTGGTTGTCGGCGTACCCAGCGGCGTCACCGAAGTCGAAAAACGAGCCGTCTACGACGCTACCATTTCCGCCGGGGCGCGTGAAGCTTATCTGATTGAAGAACCCATGGCCGCTGCTATCGGCTCCGGCCTGCCCATCATCGAATCACGGGGCAGTATGATTGTCGATATTGGCGGCGGCACCACCGAAGTCGCCGTCTTTGCCATGGGCGGCATTGTGGTCAGCCGCTCTATCCGCGTAGCCGGCGACGAAATGGACGAAGACATCATCCAATACGCCCGCAGCAAATATAACCTGCTCATCGGCGAGCGTATGGCCGAGCGCATCAAAATCGGCATTGGCTCAGCCTTCCCCCTGCCCGAAGAACGCACCATGATTGTACGCGGCCGTAACCTGATCAACGGGTTGCCCCAGGCCGTCGAAATCAGCAGCATCGAGCTGCGCGAAGCTATGGCCCCTTCCGTTAACATCATCGTCGATACCGTGCGCGACGCCCTCGATGAAACCCCGCCCGAACTGGTGGCCGACCTGATGGAGGTTGGCATTTGCCTGGCTGGCGGCGGTGCCCAAATTCAGGGTTTGGCTGAACGGATTGAAGATATGGTTAAAATGCGCGTGTGGGTAGCCGAAGATTCCATGACCTGTGTAGCGCGTGGCGCTGGCCGCGTCCTGGAAGACCTGGACAACTACGAGCGCGTTCTGGTTGGTCTCCATCGGGGGAGTACCCACCACTAAACCAGTGAATCGTATTCAGTATTCGGTATTCGGTTTTACGCACTACGGAATACGCACAACGTGTAACCATGCGTGACGCACCAAGACGAATTAGCTGGGCTGCCTTTCTCATCTTCATGGGGGTTGCCCTGCTGCTGAGTATTCTCGACAGTACTGGCAATTTGGGCAGGACGCTGGATTTTATCCGCAACCCTATCACCGTTGTCATGGATTGGACCGCCGGCCGGGCCGATACCCTGGCCGGTGCGCTGGAAGGGCCGCGTGATGTGCAAGAGGCCCGTGCCGAAATTGCCCGCCTGCAAGCCGAACTGGATGCCGCCACTCTCCAAATTGAACAGTACCAAAACATGGAAAGCGACTATCGGCTCATGTTAGAGCTGTTCAACCACGCCCGCCAGACCCCCGACTTCCAACGAGTTACAGCCAACGTTATCGGCCGTGACACCAACGCCTCTTTACGCAGCATTATTATTGACCGGGGTCTGGAAGACGGTATCCGCGTGGGCATGGCGGTAGAAGGATCGCGTGGCCTGGTGGGGCGTGTCTACCGCGCTTCTAACCGGTCGGCTCAGGTTATCCTGATTACCGACACCAGCAACAGCATTCCAGCTCGCCTGAGTAACACGCGAGCCACCGGCAGCCTGCGCGGCGGTGGCGTGGCCGGTAATCTCTACCTGGAATGGGTAGACCAGAGCCACCAAATCTCGATAGGCGAGGTGGTGGTTACATCGGGTCTGGGTGGCCGTATGCCGCGTGACCTGATTATTGGCCGGGTGGTAGACGTACAGCGCATCGAGGCGGACTTGTTCCAGCGGGCTGAGGTACAGCCGGCCGTGGACTTTAACTCGCTAGAAGTGGTGTTTGTTATTACCGATTTCCAGCAAGTTGACACCGGCATTTTTTCGGGCGGGCCATAATGGGCTATTCTATTTATGTAGCCGTGCCGCTCATGGCGCTGCTGCTGGTCTTGCAGACGTCGCTACTGCCCTACTTTCCCATCTTAGGGATAGTGCCCCAGCTTCTTTTTTTGGTGGCCATTGCCTGGGGGCTGCTGCATGGGGTCAACGAGGGCCTGCTGTGGGCTTTTGTGGCCGGCCTGTTTATGGACCTGTTTTCGCTAAGCCCGGTAGGTGTTTCGGCTATTGCTTACATGACGGCCGTTCCCCTCATTGTCTGGATTGGCACACTACTACCTCAAAACCGCTACATCATCCCCATGATCCAGACCGCACTGGCAACTTTTATCGCTATGATGGTCAACTTTTTGCTACTGCGCCTGTTTGGCCTGCCCGTGGGCTGGGACTATCTAGAGCTGGTGCCCTCTACGGCCATCTTGCACAGCGCCCTGGTTTTGCCCATCTACTGGGTAATGTATCGTATTGATCTACTGCGCCGGCCGCGAGCGGTGGAGTTGTGAGGCGCGTAGTGGCGCGGTGGCGTAGTGGCGTGGTTGAGTGAATAGGTGCTTTGTGTGAATGGGAACTAAAAAAAGGGGTATTTCTGGGTAGATCGTTTAATATAGGCATAATTCTAAATGCTTATCAGGCGTAGCTGCGCTTTTCATTACGCAATACGCAATACGCACTACGTAAGGACTGTCACCATGTCTCGAATGGGCTGGGAGCGAATTGAAGAGCTAGAGCTACAGGAACAAGAGGATCCACGTCTAAACGGCCGTCTCTACTTCTTACGCATTGTGGTGGTCATTGTACTGGTCATTCTCCTTTATCGCGTCTATTGGATTCAACAAGACCGGGGCGCTCAGCTACAGTTACAGGCCGAAGACAACCAATTCGCCGTCTTGCGCTACAATGCCCCCCGCGGCACCATTGTTGACCGCAAGGGCCAGCCGCTGGCCGTTAACGAACCCAGCTTCAACGTCACCATCACCCCCGCCCTGCTGCCCCGCAGTGCCGACGAGCGCCAGGCCGTCTATGAACGCCTCTCCTTCCTGACCGGCGTGCCCGTGACCAACACCGTACAACAGGAAATGCTTATCAGCTCTGCCAACCCGGAACTGGTGAGCAGCTACACACGCATGGCTCGTATTTATGGAGCGCCAATTGGTCGTACTCTTGACGAGGCGGGCATCGTGCCCATGCTGCCTGACAGTATCGAGGCCATCGTGGAGCGCAACAGCTTTGCCCAATACGTGCCGGCCGTCATTACAGCCGGGGTGCCCATTACCATGGCCCAGGTTATTGAGCAAGAGAGCATCTATCTGCCCGGTGTGCGCGTCATTCCTGAACCATTGCGTTACTATCCGGCCGGCCAATTTACGGCCCATCTCATTGGTTACATGGGACCTATCCCCAATGAGCGCTGGCTAGAACTGCCTGGCCGTGAATACCAGCGCAACGACCGCGTCGGCTGGTCGGGCCTGGAAAACCACCTGGAAATTGAGTTGGCCGGGAAAAAAGGACGGCGCGTAATTGAACAGGACTGGACGCTGCGCGAAGTGCGTCAAATCGGCGTCATGGAAGAGCCAGTACCCGGCCTCAACCTGCATCTGACGCTGGACCTGGACCTGCAAAAGATCACCTATGAAATTTTGGGCCAGTTTATGATTGCCAACCGCTCATCTCCCCGCATTGATGAGATAACGGGCGAGCGAACCTTTCCTGAAATTGAACAAGCCGTTGTTGTGGCTGTTAACCCGCAAACAGGTGAAGTGCTGGCCATGGTCAACTACCCCACCTTCGACAACAATCGTTTCCAGACGGAAGTGCCGGTTGATTATTACCTGGGTCTGGCCCGTAACGATTACACGCCGCTGGTTAACCACGCCATCAGCGGTACTTATCCACCCGGCTCTGTCTTTAAGATGGTTCCTGGTTTGGGAGCCATGCAAGAAGGGTTGATTTCGCCCAACCGTTTTCTGGTTGCGCCTGGTGAAATTACTATTGCCAACCGCTTTGCCCCTAACGACCCCGGCCGCGCTCAGACCTTCTACTGTTGGGATCGGAATGGTCATGGGCTGGTTAACATGTTGTTAGGTATTGCCCTCTCTTGCGACATCTATTTTTACAAAATTGCCGGTGGTTTCAATCAGGACGGAGAGTTTGTGGAAGGGTTAGGCGTAGCCGGTATCTATCGTTACGCTGAGCAGTTTGGCTTTGGCCGGGTGCAAGGTATCGAACTACCGCTGGAAAATCCCGGCAATTTACCTACGGCCGAATGGAAAAGCCGGACCTATGGCGAACCCTGGTCAACGGGTGACGACTACAACCTGGGCATCGGCCAGGGGTACATTACCTCCACGCCTTTACAACTGGCCCAAATGACGGCCGTTTTTGCCAACGGCGGGTTCCTCTACAAGCCGTCTATCATCCACCATATGACCGACCACGAAGGTAACGTGGTATTTGTCGATGACCGGCGTGACGTAATCCTGCGGGCGCGGCCTGGACCAAATGGAGAGGCCATTGTGACCGACGCTGACGGCAACCCGGTGGATGACCCCACCCTCAACATTCAGTTTGATGAGGCTGGCAACTACATTTTCCAGCCCCAGGTAATTGATGCCCTGGACGTAGAGCGGGAGTATATGCAACTCGTTCAAGAGAGTATGCTCCGCGTAAATTTCCTGGGTGAAGACGAGTTTTATACTGGCGCTACCTACGTGGAATGGCTGACTAACTTAGGCATCAACGTGGCCGGTAAGACAGGTACTTCTGAATATTGTGATAACATTGCCATCACGCGGGGCTGGTGCCGCTATGAAGACATCGAGTTGCGCCGCATTTTGCCCACCCACTCCTTCTACGTGGGGTACGCCCCCTTTGAAAATCCGGAGATCGCCGTAGCCACTTTTATCTTTAACGGTGGCGAGGGGTCTGCCTGGGCCGCGCCGGTAACGTGTAACGTGTTGGCTGCTTACTTTGGCGTAGGCCAGTACGCGGGCATTATGGCCGGCGACCCGCCCGTAGGCGGTACGCAGCGATTCCCGCAGCCCATACCGCCCTTTACCGTGCCGCCCGAAGACATCTGGTATGCCTGCCAATCGCTGACGTATATTCCCGATTGGCGGCGCTATTCGCTGGACATACCGTTTGAGGAGTATAGTATCAACCGGACTGACCGGCTGCCGCTGCCACCTTAGCGTTTTTGACAAGATGTGTGACATATGTTACCATCAAGTCACATATGGTCTATTTGGTACTATCCCGATGGGGTAAAACGAGAGAATTTGAAACAGTTCAATCTCAACTAGAAAAATACGAAGTTAGTTCACTGTAAGGTAATTGGACGCTTGCCTGCTCCCTGTTTGGTTGGGGCGCATTGCAAGCGTTTTTGTTTACTAAGAGGAAGTGAAAATCTATGGATTTGCTGTATCAGGATGAGTTAAAAGCATTGGCGGCTGAACAGCCGGGCGGCGTCTGCCTGTCCCTATACATGCCTACCCATCAGGCTGGGCCGGAACGATACGAGGAGAATCGGATTCGCTTCAAGAATTTGCTGAAAAAGGCAGAAACAAAGCTGGTAGAGGCAGACCTGCCGGGGATGAAGGCACGGGATGTAGAGCGTTTGTTGGCACCGGCGCAAGGATTGCTGGAAAACGGCCGTTTCTGGGCGCATCAGAGTCAAGGGCTGGCTATCTTCTTGAACTTTGAGAACGCTTACACTTACACTTTGCCGCTAGAGTTTGCAGAGATGGTAATGGTGGGGCCTCGTTTCCACATCAAGCCGCTGCTGCCCCTGTTTGCGGGCAACGGCCGTTTCTTCCTGCTTGCCCTGAGTCAGAACGAGGTACGCTTGCTGCAAGGGACGCGCCACAGCGTTAGCGAAATTGAGCTGGGCGAAGCCGTGCCCGCCAACCTGCAAGAAGCTATCGCCTACGACGATCCCGAAAATGAACTTCAGTTTCACACCAGTACCGCCAATCCGGGCGGCATGGGCGGTCAAGATGGTATGTTCTTCGGCCATAGTGCGTCTGAGGAAGAGAAGGATTTCATTTTCCGCTACTTCCGTCAGATTGATGATGGGCTGCGCCAGATTTTGTACGAAGAAACGGCCGTACCGCTGCTGCTGGCCGGGGTCGATTATCTACACCCCATCTATGAACGCGCCAACAGCTACCCTTACCTGCTCGACAAAGGGATTCATGGCAACCCGGAGCATTGGCGCAATGATGAACTGCATGAGCGCGCCTGGCCTCTGGTAGAACCACACTTTGCCCAGGCCCAAGAGCAGGCTCTGGAAAAGTTTAAGCTGGCCCACAACAACGGGCAGGCATCTTACCAGTTGGAAGAGGTAATCGCTGCGGCTTATTACGGCCGTGTTGACACCCTCTTTACCCCTTTGACCAAACAACTTTGGGGTCGCTTTAACCGTCAGACGGGCGAAACATCATTAGACGCAGAATCATCGCCCGACAACCACGACTTGCTGGACGCAGCCGCCATCCAGACCCTCCTCAACGGGGGCACAGTCTACGCCATACCCGGCCACGAAATGCCGGAAGGCCAATCCCTGGCGGCCATTTTCCGTTACTAAACCATTAGTTCAACACGAGGAGGTGATACGGTATGATCGGAGTTGAGAAGAAAAATAACGAAACACCAGAGCAACTACTGCGACGCTTTCGTAAGAAAGTGAGCCGCAGCGGTGTCATGAGCGACGTTCGCAAAAAGCGGTGGCACGTTTCCAAAAGCGAACTACGCCGCATTGAAAAGAAAAAGGCCATTCGTCGCTCCCGTCGTCGCTATTAAGGGTGGCCGGGGCTGTCAGACATAGCCCCTCTCCCGTTTTTATCAGGGTACTCAAGGCAAACCAATCGGATCTGCGTTGAGTTTAGATGTTTTTGAGGAGTTTAATGGATATTTCAACAGTATCGTTTCAAGTTAATGATGTGGAAGAAGAGGTCTTGGCCATCAACGGCAATGGTAATGGCAGCGGTCAGCATGATGAGTCGGCCCCTATGTCATTTGCCGACATGCTAGATAATTATGAGTATGCCGTACCCGAACAAGGCGAGTTTCTGGAAGGCACTATTATTCGTATTGACAAAGACGCCATCTTTGTAAACGTGGGTGCCAAGCGAGACGCAATCATTCCACATACTGACTTGGACCAATTGGAGGAAGAGCAGATAGCGGATCTGTCTGCCGGGGACACTGTTCCTGTTTACGTGCTGCGTACACCCGTTGGCGAGCAAGAGCTAATTGTCTCCCTGTACAAAGGGTTACAGCAGCAGGATTGGGATTGGGCAGAATCCTGTCTGGAATCAGAAGAATTGTTAGAGTTGACCGTTGTTGGGCACAATAAGGGCGGTCTACTGGTTGAATTCGGCCGTTTGCGCGGTTTTGTACCTAATTCGCACGTAGCCGAGCTGCGTCACGTGCGTAATCCCAGCCAGCGCAAGGCGTTCAAGGATAAATCACGCCAGGATGATCTGGTAGTCAAAGTGATCGAAGTGGATCGAGACCGCCGCCGCCTGGTAATGTCAGAAACGGCCGCTATGGTCGAACAACGTCAAAACCGACTGGAAGAGCTGGAAGAAGGCGCAATTGTAACGGGCGAGGTGGTTAACGTCGTCAAGTATGGCGTCTTTGTCGACCTGGACGGTGTACACGGACTGCTGCATATTTCTAAGATTGATTGGCACCACATTGACCACCCCTCCCAGGTATTTGAGGTGGGCGATGAGGTTGAGGTCATGATCGATGAGATCGACGTGGACAAAGAGCGCGTCAGTCTCAACCGCAAGGTTTTGATGCCCACGCCCTGGGATGCCTTCGCTGCCAACCATGCGGTAGGCGATTTGCTGGAAGGGGAAGTGACCAACGTCCTGGACTTTGGGGCCTTTGTGCAGGTGGCTGACGGCATTGAAGGTTTGATCCATATCAGCGAGATCAACATGCCCCACGCTGGCTCACCCAAAGCGGTGCTGCAATCGGGTGACGTGGTGCTGGCCCGCATGATCAGCATTGAGCCGGAGCGCGAGCGGCTAAGCCTGAGCCTGCGCCGCGTGACCACTTCTGAGGAATTGGAGTGGATGGCCCGCAAAGCAGAAGCCGCAGAAGCAGAAACGGAAGACGAAGCGGATGAGGCAGATGAGATAGAAGCGGAAGCGAGTGCCGAAGAATCAATCGCGGCGGTGGCTGTGGAAGAAGCAACGGCCGCAGCAGATGTGGAAGAAGTAACGGCCGAAGTAGAAGCGGAAGAAACAACGGCGGGAGTAGAAGTGGAAGAAGCAACGGCAGAAGCAACCGTGGCAGAAGTAACAGCCGAAGTGGAAGCGGAAGAAGCAACGGCCGAAGTAGACGTGGAAGCTGAGACCAGCACGGATGAGGCAACGGCCGTGCCTACCGAAACCGAATCAGACGTGGTGGAAGCGGAAGTAGTGGCCGAAGCCGAAGTCGAAGTCGAAAGTGAAGCCGACACGGCAACCGAAGAAGAGACTGTCTAAAGCTTGCCACTGGTTAAGACGAAAAAGGGCTGGGCGTGTACACGCCCAGCCCCTTTTTATTGGTATGGTCTAGAAGGGTGAGATAGGTAAAGACTTCTGTCTAAAAATAAAGGGGAGTTCCTGAAATTAGCTCAATCCCAAGAGTAGGTCTTATATTTTCAGGTAAGTGGTAGGGAATCAACTGGTGACGAGATGTCCAAAATGGAACTGTCTAAAAATGAGGCACCATCAAAGGGTCATCGGTCCCGCTTTTTCCGCCCGGCTTGTGAGACTTGACGCGGCGGAAGGGGGAGTGGGTGATAGAGTTGCTCTGGGTCAATGTTTAGCCGAGCAGCATTGGCTTCAACCAGATTCAGCCGTTCCAACAAGGCAAGATTGCGCTGCTGTATAATGGCCATCTCCGCCCTGAGTTGGCGCAACTGCCCCTTAAGGCCACCGTTGGAGGGAAGTTGCTGGTTCTCTCGCTGTCGCTTTGCTGCTGCCAAGATTTCAGCCTGTAAACCATAATTATAGAGTGAAGCACGGGCACAACCTACGGCTATGGCGACGCTACCCACATCAAGGGGATACTCATCTGACGAACGACTTTCTGCCAGGGACAGATAAGCTCGTACAGATGCGGTCACCGCCTCACATTTGTTCTGCCGACCCATCTATTCCCTCTTTATTCGAGACGGCCCTACGTATGCCGTCTGGCACTTGCCACATTTCTTCCACGGCCAGAGCGGCCGCGATGCCCTGCAATGTGTCCTCATGGTGACGAACCCAGGCATCCGCTAACGCTGGCCTTTCGCTAGCGGCTTGTTCTCGTGCCTTTGCCAAAGCTTGCACTGTTATCTCCTGCACACGAATGAGATTGGCTCGTTCCCTCTCATCCCCCTTGGTACGCAGATAATGATGACACCCGCGCAGGCAGTTAAGATGATAAGGGCACGGCTCTATGGCAAAATCATGAACACAAATTCCCAGTGGAGTAACATGAACAGCCTGGATTTGCCCATTTAGGAACTCATCTCGCTCTATAGTGGGCAAGGCGTAGTAGACGTCCGCCATGAAGCCGGCGACAGTTCCTTCGCGGATGTTTTCCTTGAGCCACGCCAGCCGCTCATCTACCGTGGCATGGCGATAATCCTGGGTGTCGCGAGTATCGTTGCGTCCCATCCAGCGCGTCAATACCTCCACAGGTAAGCCCCCTTTGTCGGCTAGGTCGTTGAGCCAGTGACGGAATTGGTGGGTGGTCAAGCGACAGGGTGAACCATCCACTTCACAGATGTTGAAACGCTGAAAAACGCTGGACATTTGACCACGCACAGCCAAAAAGTCCCTAAAGTGGTTGTAGACCAGCGGTTCAACTAACAGGGGGTAGGTGGCTTTACGGCTGTGAAAGAAATTTCGGTAAGCTAACAGCAGTGTTTCAGACAACATTTGGTAGGTCGTTGGTCCGGTTTGCATTGTCCACAGCGGGTCAGCACGCCAGGCCAGTAGGTACTTGGCTACATCGCCAATCCGGTAGAGAAAGCATGGCCCTTCAATGCGATAGGGCAACTGTTGTCCTGGTGCCTTAGGGAGTGGTGTTTGTGTAGGCAATCCCAGAGCCATACAGAGTTGCTTTTTTGTTAGCCATTCATCTTCATGGTGTCCCGGAATGGGAACTCGGTCTGGGTATTGTTCTAATATTTTGGCTCGGGCGCGAGGCACCGCTGTCAATTGCCGAATTTCAGACACCGCTTCCTGCGCTAATTCGGCCTGAACAGGTGAGAGCCAACGCACAGCACCCACTTCAAGACTGCTGCCGACTTTCTCCCGATGGTAACGCAATCCGTAGTAGCTTTGTCCATTACGACGCTCATACACTTCGCAGTCCAACGGCATAGTTAATAATTCGCCAATCCGCAATCCGGTTACTATCAGCAAGGCGACAGCCGCCAATCGCAGGCGGTCGGCTGGTGATACATCCTTCTGGCAGTATAGGTCGGCTAACCCTTCTAATGCCCGTGGTGAGGGCAATCTGGCACGCCGTGCTTCCTGCCCGGCCAGTGTATGGTTGTTGAAGTCCCGTTGGCGCGGCGTCTGGATAATGTAATGGATGGGATGACAAATACCATGAGCAGTCAGCCAATTCGTGAAGGAAAGTAACTGACCCATTGCCTTGTTAGTTTGGGACAACGCCCAACGCTGACGCATGAATAATTCAGCCGCGTCCAGATCGGCTGCATTTACCTTTGACCAAACAATATCATGCCCGCCATGACGCTCTAACCACACATCCCAAAATAATCGCATCGTCAACAGACATACCTTTAGATATTCTACCGACGTGCGTCGGGTGGCTAACAGCCAGCTCTTGACCACCACTGTATACAGCGGCGGCAACGGTTCTTCTGGGTGACTATAGCCAACAAAATGCAGATACACACGCCGTGTCCGTACTAACTGGCGTGCCAGACTGGTCATATCCCAAGTGGTCGCATCAAAGTGCTGCCCGGTTGCCCCCAAGTCGGCCGTGAAGCGCTCACGGCCAGCCTGGATGAGCTGGACTAAAGCGTTATTCATCCTTTTCCTCCAGCCGCGCCAATACCTGCTCAACGGCAGTGCGGACTTCATCCAACTGCTGCAAAATACGGCCGTCGGCCGTCCCGCGGTGAACGGCAAGGTATTGGTCTATAGACGCCAGCACCTGGCGATGCGGCCCATCTCGCAGGGCAGCAAACAGCGAGCAGGTATAGCAGCTTAACGGCGGCATCAGTTGGCAGAGTCCATCCTGCCTGGTATTCCGCCCACAAACGCCAACGCCGCCTACACTTAACAAGGGCAAGTGGGGAACAGCAGCCGGAATAATGGCGTTTTCGGGGAGATCAGGGAAGGCCGGCTCATCGAGCGAGTCAATCAGCTTGCCTAAAAAGCGGTTGACCAATGGTTGTAAAACGGCGTCTGTCGCTTGCGCTACCTGGTCGGCAATACGGGCTGTCGTGGCTACATAGACCTCGACATTCTGCAGGTCTGTATGGTCAAGAATATCGGCAATGTGAAACTTGGAAGCACCTTCTTCGGCCAGGTGGGTAGCCAGCGTATAACGGAAGCGGCGGGCATGGAGATGGAGGCATTCCCCCGTGCGCGGAGAGATAATCGCTGTCTCTTTAGCCCAGCGACGCATGGCCGCATTGACGCTGGACCCTGGTGATTGCTCTGACAGCCAGTGGAAAAGCTTGCTGCTTGGGTCAGCCAAACGAAGGCTATACAGCAATTCGCCCAGGCGCTGGCTGATGGCACGACGCCTGGTTTCACGATGGGCCGTGCGCTTTTTCACTCGAGGCACGTCTAACTGGTACAAAACGCCCCCTGGCGTCTCAATCCGGTGCAAGTCGGCCGCCTGTAGGCGTGCGGTGGCGTGTGGATTACAGCCCAATTCCAGGTGTAGCATGACCACGCCCCGGTCACAACCATCACCCTGTTCCAACCGCAGCGCCTGGGTAATTAGCCATTTCTCCTCAGTGGAAAGCGGCCCCTGCGTAGCGTGACGGGAACGGACATGGTGCCCTTTGACATTACCGGGCGCTACCATGGCTTTTAAGCGGCGCAGTGTGTGCAGGTCAAAACCGGGATGCTCCCGAGATACACCCCATTCATACAGCACCCGCAGTCGTGAAAAGGCGTTTCCCCGGTCAGATGTTTGTTGCAGCACATAGTGCAGAAAAGCGTTGGCCAACGATGATGTATAGTCTGCCCAAGAAAACTGGCTGACATCTCGTTCAGCTAGCCACCGAGCCAAGCGTAGGATCGCCTGTAAATCACCATAAACGGTGGTCGCTTTTTTGTAGCGCAGCCGGTCACATAAGTACAGTTGAGCCAGGTGTATGGCCTGTTGGCTAAAAACAGACTGGTTGTTGGCCGCGATGTTTGTCAACCGGGTCCAGTTGAGGACTATCTTTTTCCCGCCATCGGCCGCCGCCCGTGCTTCCCAACGGTTGCCGGTAGTGTTGATGCCTTGACCATCCAAAGAAATAACAAAAGGAGGAATCTCTGACAAGGTCATGCCTCCACCCCCATTTCAGGTGTATATAAGGCTTCCTGCCAAGCACGCAGCGTCGCCTGCGACTGTTCGGCCACCGCATCCTGAATGTAACGTTGGGGCGATTGGGAATTTGTCCAACCGCCCAGATACATCAGTTGGTCACGGCCGTTGGGCGTTTCCAGCAGGTAAGCGGCCAGTTGTTCGGCCCAGGTGTGGCGCAGGCGATGCCAGGATAGGTGTTCAATACCACTACGACGGCCAATAACTTGGATAATATCCTGTGCCCGGCCAATGGATAAAGGCTGGCCTTCGTCCGTTACAAACAAATACGGGCATTTGCCGCCCATGCGTCCGTAGGGTGGCCCGCCTGTCACGTAGTGACGTATCATGCCCAATAATGGAGCGCTGACTGGCAGGCCACGCTCGGCTGTTTTAACGGCCGGTTCGTGTCGGCGCGTATCGTGGATGTCATCGGGATGGCGGCGGATAAGCAACGCTTTTTGTCCACCACGCGGCAGTGAATCCAGGCGCAATTTCAGCAATTCACCCAACCGCAATCCTAACTGCAACGCTATCTCAACCATGAGCCAGTTCCGTAGCGCATTGGCGGGTGTGAATCCGTTTTCAGGAAAGTGCCACTGTCCTGTGTCATCCTTTTGGGGCGACAATGATGCTCGAATAACAGCCACTTCTGTCTCGCTTAACGGCCGCTTGCGCCGGCTAGGGTGACCCCGATAACGTAAGGAGCGGCAGATAACCGTCAACTGCCAGGCCCATCCTTGTCGTTGCTCCAAAGAGAGGGGTGGCTGCACATAATCTAACGACCAGACCAGAAAGTTCTCAATGGTACCGAGGTATTTGTTGACGGTGTTGGGTGAAATGACCTCAGCTGCCCCCTTAGGCTGTCCCTGCTCACGCAAGTACGCGACCAGTGACTCAAACTGACGTGCCTCTGGTAATTTGCCTTGCAGCAAGTACTCATCTAAATCGTAACCTCCGATTTCCCAAGCCCAGATGTACACTTTGCCCAGAATGAACAAGTCATTAGCCAGGGTTGATGCCTGTACTCGCTGGCGACGATAGCTGACTGCCCAACGGGTTGCCAATTTTACCGGCAACCAGGTTGTCTTATGCACAAGACAGGGGAGCCGTTCCCCCGTACTCAGGGTAAGGTGGACAAGCGTAAGGTCATACTCCTTGAACATAAATGAGCATTCTTGTTGCATTTAAGTAGAACGTATCCCATGAATGATAAGTTCCCATAGACAAACAAACGGGCAAGCAGGCTTACCTGCTTGCCCGTTTGTTACCTATTCTTTTTAACAATATTTGGACAGTTTAGCCCTTACCTATTTCAGAAGGGAATGTCGTCTTCTTCCTGGGCCGGGGCGTTATCGCCGTTGTCGTCGTAGTCACGGCCATCGTATCCCTCTGAATCGGCACGAGTACCAATAAACCGAACGTTATCGGCTGTTACTTCAAACGAGGCTGCCACTGTGCCATCCTGTCGAGTCCAGAGGCGGGGACCACCGGTGTTGGGGTCTGGCCTCACACGACCCTCTACCAATACCTGGCGCCCTTTACTCAAATACTGATTGGCAGACTCAGCCTGCCGTCCCCAAACACTAACGCGGAACCAGGTGGTTTCTTCCACTGGTTGACCACTACGGCTGTCAGTCCAGCGTCGGCTGGTAGCTACGCTAAAGCTGGTAACGGCCGTGCCATCTGGCATATACCGCATTTCCGGGTCACCACCAAGATTACCTACCACTATTATTTTCTGATACATGTCGCCATCTCCTTTTGGGTTGGGGTAATTGCTACTTACATTATGCTAAGAACAGCGTTCGCACTTACCAATAAATAAACAGACAAGAACGGCCGTTTCCGCCGTACCTAACCAGTACATCAAGCATAACGACCTGGAAAACAAATTATCTTGTTATTCATGCCCTAGCTGCTGTTCACGGGGGGTTTTTTGCTACACTGGCATCACATCCTGCCAGATGACCATTATAGTATCATAATCAAGCTGGAAAGAAAAACAAGATGGTCTATTGGATTTTGCGGGGTTTATCCGTGTTGCGTATTGCGTAGCCAAAGCAAACTACGCAATACGCAATACTGAATACGCATTACGTCAAACTATACCCAGCCACGCAAACGAACGGCCTCTGCCACCCGATTGACGGCCACCAGATAAGCGGCCACCCGGTTGTCCACCTGCTTGGCCTGCGCCATTTCATGGACGGCATAAAAAGCAGTCGTCATCTTCTGGTCTAGCCGCTGATGGACCAGCGACTCATCCCAATAATATTGGTAGCTGTTTTGCACCATCTCAAAGTAAGAGACAGAAACGCCACCGGCGTTGCAAAGGAAGTCAGGGATGATATACACACCCTTCTCGGCCAGAATTTTGTCCGCATCGGGTGTGGTGGGGCCGTTGGCCAATTCAGCAATAATGCCGGCCTGAATGCGGGCCGCGTTTTCGCCGGTAATCTGATTTTCAATGGCGGCCGGGATCAGCACGTCGACCTTCATTTCCAGCAAATCTTTATTGCTGATTGGTTCCGTTTCGGGGCAGTCGATTACTTTGCCGGTACGGCGCATATGCTCAGAGATAACTTCCGGATCCAGGCCATGTTCATTGTAGATACCGCCAAACTCATCACTGACGGCGACAATACGCATACCGAGTATGTCGTGGGCCAGTTGATGGGCATAGGAGCCAACGTTGCCGTAGCCCTGGATGGCACAGGTAGCCCCATTCAGGTCCAGCCCACGTATTTTAGCCGCTTCACGGATGGTAAAGATGCCGCCCATGGCCGTAGCCGGGGAGCGACCGGCCGAACCGCCTAACGTCAGCGGTTTGCCCGTAATTACGCCCGGCTCGTGGTGGCCAGTAATCTGCTCATACTCATCTAACATCCAGGCCATGATCTGGGGATTGGTATACACGTCGGGGGCAGGCACATCTTGGGTAATGCCCACGTAACGAGCAATAGCCCGCATATAGCCGCGGCTCAGCCGTTCCAGCTCCGCCTGGGACAGCTCACGCGGGTTGCAGATAACGCCGCCTTTGCCACCACCGAGGGGTACGTCCGCCACGGCCGTTTTCCAGGTCATCCAGGCTGCCAAAGCCCGCACGGTATCAATGGTTTCGTCGGGATGGAAGCGGATACCCCCTTTGGCCGGGCCGCGGGCATCATTGTATTGCACCCGAAAACCACGGAAGGTCTGGGTACGGCCGTCATCCATCCGCACTGGGATACTAAAGTGAAACTCACGCATTGGCTCACGTAGAAAAGCGTGCATGTCCGGGTCTAATTGTAAAACGGCTGCCGCTTCATCAAGTTGAGCCTGTGCAATCGCAAATGGGTTTAAGTTTTCATTCTTCATGGTTTAATTGTACTCCGGTTATAGTGGGATTATTATTAGGGGGGAATAGGGGCTGCCTATCCCCTGGGTTGTTTGAGGTTGGTTATTAAAGAAACCAGGCCCATACGGGCACTTTGCACAACAACAACACTGGTTTGTTGGTTGAATTGTACTAAATTCTCTTCACCACGTAAACCGAATTGGCAACGATTGGTACAATTGTCAGACATTTATGTGAGCTTTATCGAAGCGGGAGATTATCTATGTGGCAAAACCTTTTGTTGGCCTTTGGCCTGAGCCTGCTGATTGTGGGGCTGGCCTACTGGCGCCAGTCGTTGGCTCCGTCCGGCGCGGCGGCGGCCGTGTTGGTAGGGACGCTCACTTTTGGCCTGGGGGGTTGGGTTTGGGGTATTTTGTTGGGTATCTTTTTTGTCAGCTCCAGCGCCCTATCACACTTCAAGGAGGAACAAAAGCAGCAGATGGCCGAGGAGAAGTTTGACAAAAGCCACCGGCGCGATGCGGGCCAGGTGTTGGCTAATGGTGGGGCGGGTACGCTGATCGCGGTCGCCTCGTTTATCTGGCCCTCCCCGCTCTGGGTTTATCTGTTTGTGGGTACGATGGCCACGGTAACGGCCGATACCTGGGCCACCGAATTGGGCACTTTGAGTCGCCGTCCGCCTCGTTTGATCACCAACGGCAAGCGGGTTGAGGTGGGTACGTCGGGGGGGGTGTCGCGCTTGGGAACGGCCGTATCTTTTGGCGGCGGTCTGCTTATTGGGCTGGTCGCTGCCCTGCTCTTACCCTGGAATAGTTTGGGGACTGCCCTGAGTCTCATCCTGGCCGGAGCCGTCGGCGGACTCAGCGGCTCCCTCTTCGACAGCCTGTTGGGAGCCACCGTCCAGCAAATCTTTTACTGTCCCGTCTGCCAAAAGGAAACGGAGAAAAAGCTGCACCGCTGCGGCACAACCACCCGCTTCCTGCGCGGCTGGCGCTGGCTCAACAACGACGGCGTCAACTTCACCGCCTCGCTGGTTGGGGGTGTCGTGGCCGCCCTGATCGGCTGGACTTTTGTCTAGCGCATTGTGCGAGCCGCCGCCTATTAGCCGCTACTGGCTAACTGGGTGAGAGCCACGCGGCGGGCCTGGCGGTCCTGTTCGGCCTGGAGCAAGATAGGGGCAACGGCCCGTTCATAACACTGTTCGGCTGTCAGGGGACAACGCTCGCACGTTTCGTTGATGATAGCATGGGGAATGGCCGGGTCATCAACGAAGCGAATGGTATAGTGCAGGTCGGCATGGACGCGAAAGCCGACGATGACGCTGCTGTCGACGCCAGCGGTCAGTACCAGGGGGCGGGAAAAGCCAAGACAGAGAAAACGATCCTGCGAATGTAGAAATTCCGATAACTGGACGCCGGTGTGGGGTTTGTCGGGGGCCAGTTCTTGTCCGTCTAGTTCGGTGAGCAGGCGTACAGAGAGCCAGCGGCGGCAGTAATGCTCGTGCAGGCCAATGCCGCTGGGCACCAGCAGCCGGTTCATGTTAAGCTGCTTGATTAAGTGGAAGCGCTGCCCGACGTGGTGAAAACGCAAAAAGTGGAGCTTGATGCCAAAATATTGGGGGATGAGTTCGCTAAACCGATAGAGCAGCATTTCCGGCGTGACGTTGTATTTGTCCAGCATGTCGAGCAGGGGCTGCGGTTTCCAGGTGGACTGGCTAAAGAAGGCGTCGATGTCGGCCGTCAGGGAGGGGCGGGGCATGAGCAATGCGCCGCCAAAGTAGGAGGCTTTGAAGTAGTTAAGTATCTGGGCAAAAGAGTCTATCTGCTCTGGTGGGGAGGTGGTAGTGCGATCTTTGAGGCCCAGGTATTGGTAGCCCAGTTCGCGGGCCAGTAGAAAGCGGATTTGGCGGGGGAATAAACGGCCGTTGATATACAACGTCGCCGGTTTGCCCGGTATAAAAATAGAGCGGTAGCTGCTTAGTTCGGGCTGGGAGGGGATACGCTTGTCCTCGACGCGGCAGTTGAACGCTTTTTCCAGCAATTGACGCATGGCGGTGACGGTATACGGCCGTATCCCATCCAGACCATACTTCGCCTCAAACTCCGCCCGAAACCGGACAGCCGCCTCTTCCAGTTCCGGGAAATAATTCTCATGAAACTCCTGGTAAGAGCGCAACGCCGCTCGCAGAAAATCCTCCTCCTGCAAATCATAACGACGGCCGATTTCCAGAATGGCATGCAGCAAGGCGCTGGCCCGGTCCGGTTCTCGCGTCAGCAGGTTGACTAAATCTTCCGCTTCCAGGCCAAACTCGTGGAATGGAAAGCGCTGCATAATCGACGATGACAGCGCCGATTCCAGGTAGCTAAGAGAAGGGGGCAGCTTAATCGAGACCAGTTCATCATACTCTTTGCCCAGCACCTCGGCTATCCGCACAATCTTGTCAGAACGGGGATATTTACGCCCCTTCTCAATTTCTGTCATGTAGGAAGGAGACAGGTCACACTGCGCCGCCATGTCGGTCAATGTCAGCCCTGCCTCGGTGCGTGCTTGCCGCACCTTCATCCCAAAAATTGTGTTGATCAAATCTATACCCATTAACTTATCCTCAAAAAACGGTTACGCGAAAAAACAGTTACGCGGAGATTCGCGGAGGACCGCTGAGTTACACGGAGAAAAGCGGAGAAAAAACTTTATGTCGCGCAAAGACGCGGCGGCGCAGTGGAAGACCTCTTTGCGTCTCCGCGCCTCTGCGCGAGATTGCTTGTTTCCAATAATCTCAAAAGCAGTTCTCCGCGTTCCCTTCCAATTCTAGCGAATATTCGCTGATTGCCAAAGTTGGCCTTGACAAATCGGTGGGGGACTTGTACCATTGTTCACAATTAGCGAATATTCGCTGATGGTGAATCTGGCCGCATGGTGAGCTTTTCCATTAGTCTGGTAGTCTAGTAGTCTGGTAGTTTGGTAGTTTGGTGGTCGTGTGGTCGGTGGATAGCCAGGTTTCGTAAATCATGATTCGTAATTTTTCTGGAGGTTTTTATGCAGTTACCCGACGGCGTTATGGTTCATGCCGATGTTTCCCCTGAATTTGCCGAGATTTTAACGCCAGAGGCCCTGGAATTTGTAGCCCAACTGGAGCGTCAATTCGGGCAGCGGCGGCGCGATCTGCTGAAGGCGCGGGCTGAGCGGCAGCACCGGATTAGGGCCGGCGAAATGCCTGACTTCTTACCGGAAACGGCCGAAATCCGTCAAAGTGAATGGACCGTCGCCCCTATCCCTCACGATTTGCAAGACCGGCGCGTAGAAATCACCGGTCCGGTGGATCGCAAAATGGTGATCAACGCCCTCAACTCCGGGGCCAACGTCTTTATGGCCGACTTTGAAGATTCCCATTCGCCCACCTGGAGCGGCACGATTGAAGGCCAGATCAACCTGCGTGATGCCGTGCGCGGCACCATTACTTACGACCATCCCGTCAAGAAAACGACCTACCGCCTCAACGAGGAAGCAGCCGTGATGCTGGTGCGGCCGCGTGGCTGGCATTTAGAAGAGAAGCATGTGCAGGTAGACGGCCGTTTCCTCTCCGCTTCCTTATTCGACTTTGGCCTCTACCTGTTCCACAACGCCCAGACCCTGCTCGACAAAGGCAGTGGCCCCTATTTCTACTTGCCCAAGCTAGAAAACCACCACGAAGCCCGTCTCTGGAATGATGTTTTCGTTCTGGCGCAGGATTTGCTCGGTATTCCGCAAGGCACCATCCGTGCCACCGTCCTCATCGAAAACATCCTGGCCGCCTTCGAGATGGACGAAATTTTGTGGGAACTGCGCCATCATTCGGCCGGCCTCAACTGCGGTCGGTGGGACTACATTTTCAGTGCTATCCGCACCTTCCGCCACGACCCCAACTTTATCTTCCCCGACCGGGGCCAGGTGACTATGACGCGCCACATGATGCGCTCCTATTCCCTGCTAACCATCAAAACCTGCCACCGGCGTGGTATCCACGCCATGGGGGGAATGGCCGCCCAAATTCCTATCAAGGATGATCCGGTGGCCAATGAACAGGCATTGGCCAAAGTCCGCGCCGACAAAGAGCGCGAGGCGAAGGACGGCCACGACGGCACCTGGGTAGCCCATCCCGGCCTGGTCCAGATTGCCCGTGAAGAATTTGACAAATATATGCCCAAGCCCAATCAGATCGACCGTTTGCGTGAGGACGTGAACGTCACTGCCGCCGATTTGCTCAAAGTCCCCGGCGGCGACATCACGGCTGAGGGGCTGCGGCTGAACCTGGACGTAGGGGTGCAGTATATGGCCGCCTGGCTGAGCGGCAACGGCTGCGTACCCATCTACAACCTGATGGAGGACGCCGCCACGGCCGAAATCTCCCGCTCGCAGGTATGGCAATGGCTGCACAACAAGGCCCGCCTAGATGACGGCACACCCGTTACGGCCGATCTCATCCGTCAAACCCTGCCGGCCATCGTTGCTGATCTGAAAGAAACCTATGGCGAAAACGGCACCTTTGACGAAGCCGCCGACCTGTTCGAGCAGCTCATCACCGCCGACGAATTTACCAACTTTTTGACGTTACCAGCTTATGACAAGTTAATCACACGTAAAACGTAAATCGTAAAACGTAACGAGTGGATTTTACGCATTACGTTTTACGCATTACGTTTCACGCCTTATTCCCATTTCACCTGAGGAGGCATCAAACATGTACCGTCCACACGACATCGACTTATTAGAAGAATCCTGGCAATATGATAAACGCTGGCAGGGGATAGAACGGCCGTATTCTGCCGAAGACGTGATCCGGCTGCGTGGCTCCGTTCAGATTGAGTACACGCTGGCCCGCATGGGGGCCGAACGGCTGTGGCAACTGCTCCACAACGAACCGTATGTCAACACCCTGGGCGCGCTCACCGGCAACCAGGCCGTACAAATGGTCCAGGCCGGTCTCAAAGCTATCTACCTGAGCGGCTGGCAGGTCGCGGCCGATGCCAACAACGCCGCCGAGACCTACCCCGACCAGAGCCTTTACCCGGCCGACAGCGCCCCCCAACTGGCCGAGCGCATCAACAACGCCCTACTCCGCGCCGACCAGATTTACCATATGAACAACAAAAACGGTGTCTACTGGATGGCTCCCATCGTGGCCGATGCCGAATCCGGGTTTGGCGGCACGCTCAACGCCTTTGAGTTAATGAAAGCGATGATTCGGGCTGGTGTAGCCGGTGTCCATTATGAAGACCAACTTTCGTCAGCCAAAAAATGTGGCCACATGGGCGGCAAGGTGCTGGTCCCCACCCGCGAATTCATCCAAAAGCTGGTGGCGGCTCGCCTGGCGGCCGACGTCATGGGTGTGCCCACCTTGCTGGTAGCCCGCACCGACGCCGACAGCGCCCAACTGATCACCAGCGACATCGATCCCCGTGACCAACCCTTCATCACCGGCGACCGCACCGACGAAGGCTTCTACCGCATCACCGGCGGCCTGGAGCAGGCCATCCAGCGTGGCCTGGCCTACGCCCCCTACGCGGACATTCTCTGGTGTGAGACCTCTACGCCGGACCTGGACGAAGCGCGGGAATTCGCTGAAGCGATCCATGCCGAATTCCCCGGCAAGCTATTGGCCTATAACTGTTCCCCTTCGTTCAACTGGAAGCACAACCTGGACGATGAAACCATCGCCAAATTCCAGCGGGAGTTGGGCAAGATGGGCTACAAATTCCAGTTTGTGACGCTGGCCGGGTTCCATTCGCTGAATGCGGGCATGTTTGACCTGGCTTCTGCCTACAAGAATGAGGGCATGGCTGCTTACTCGCGCCTGCAACAGCGTGAGTTTGAGATGGAGCAAGAGTTAGGCTTCCGGGCGGCCAAGCATCAGAGCTTTGTGGGAGCGGGCTACTTTGACGCCGTGCAGTTGGCCGTGACCAGCGGGGCGGCCTCGACCGTTGCCCTGAAAGGCTCGACTGAAGAAGCACAGTTTGAGATGGAACCGGCGTGAAGCGTAAAACGTAAAGCGTGATGGTGGGGAACGGCCGTTTGGCTTTTCCCACTTGACAATCAATAGTTAGCAAGAAGGCCGGGTCTGTTTAACAGACCCGGCCTTTTCGTTCAATCCGGCACAGCGCAGAGACCGTAGCCCGGAAGCTAGTTGGGAAATTGACCAGTTTTTCCTATAATTCAAGCTGTGATTAGAAACCGTTACGCACTATGCGCCTGGCAACAGGCATTATCCTGCCTAACATACCCTGTGAGAGGAGACAACCATGCGTTTTGACACCTACTATCGTTACGACGAACTGACCCAATTTCTGCAACAGTGGGCTGAGGAATACCCCAACCTCTGCCGCCTGGAGAGCATCGGCCAAAGCTACGAAGGACGTGACATCTGGCTGCTGTGCCTGACCAACTTCGAGAGCGGCCCGGACACCGAAAAGCCCGCCTATTGGGTAGACGGCAACATCCACGCCACCGAAGTTTCCGCTTCCACGGCTTCTCTTTATCTGGCCCACAAGCTGCTAACCAGCTATGAGACGGATGAGAAGGTGCGCTACGCGCTCGATTCGCGGGCTTTTTACATTGTGCCTCGGCTGAACCCCGACGGGGCGGAATGGGCGCTGGCCGATACGCCGAAATTTATCCGCAGCAGCACCCGCCCCTACCCGCGCACCGATGAACTAGACGGGCTGCACGAGGAAGATATTGATGGTAACGGCCGTATTCTGCAAATGCGAATCAAAGACCCCAACGGTACCTGGAAACTCCATCCCGACGACCCTCGCCTCATGATACCCCGCGAGGCCGACGAACCGCCAGGGGGCGACTTCTACCGGCTGCTGCCCGAAGGCCGCATCAAAAATTACGACGGCGTGACCATCCAGATGGCCCCCTCCTTACAAGGGCTGGACCTCAACCGGCAATTCCCCGTCTTTTGGGAACCCAACCAGTCTGGCGCGGGCCACTACCCCACCTCTGAGCCAGAAGCGCGTGCCGCTGCCCGGTTTGTGGCCGACCATCCCAACATCACCGGGGCCACCAGCTACCACACCTTTAGCGGCGTCCATCTGCGCCCGCCTACCAAAGGCCCCGATGACACCCTGCCCACGCCCGACCTGCACACCTACAAACGGCTGGGCGAAAAGGGGAAAGAGCTGACCGGCTATCCGGCCGTTTCTGTCTACCACGACTTCAAATATGACCCTAAAGAGTTTATCAAGGGGACGTTTGACGATTGGATGTATGAATTTGTCGGCGTCTATGCCTGGACCACGGAAATCTGGAGCATTCAAACGCAGGCGGGTATCGAAGACTTCAAGTTCATCGAATGGTTCCGCGACCATCCTCTGGAGGATGACATCGCTATCATGAAGTGGAATGATGAGGTGTTAGATGGCGAGGGTTACGTGGATTGGTATGAGTTTGAACATCCCCAACTGGGCACGGTGGAATTGGGTGGCTGGGATACGTTTGTCACCTGGCGCAACCCGCCCTACAAGCTGCTGGAAAAAGAGGTGGCTCCCCTGGCCGATTTTGCCCTCTACTCCTGTATGGTATCGCCCAAGCTGGAACTGCACAGTCTGGAAACGACGAAAACGGCCGAATCCACCTATCATATCCGCGCCGTCTACCACAACACCGGCTGGCTGCCGACCAACGTCACCAAAAAAGCGTTGGAACAAAAAGTGGTACGCGAACTGGAAGTAGACATCGACCTGCCGGACGGGGCCAGCCTGGTTACGGGCAAGCTGAAGACCAAGCTGGGTCAACTGGCCGGCCGCGACCAGAAACCGAGCGCACCCTTTTGGACCAACGATGCCACATCGGACCGGGCCAAAGTGGAGTGGGTGATCAAGGCTGAGGCGGGGAGTGTGGTGGAAATAACGGCCGTTCACCCCCGCGCCGGTACCGTCCGCAGCAGCGTAACCTTGAAATAGTATATGGACTATCTAAACACACTCAACCCCCAACAATATGAAGCCGTCACCGCCCCCGACGGGCCGGTGCTGGTCCTGGCCGGGCCGGGCAGCGGCAAGACCCGCGTCCTGACCCACCGCATCATCTACCTCATCCGGGAGCGGCAGGTGGCCCCCTGGCAGATCATGGCTCTCACCTTCACCAACAAGGCCGCCCGCGAAATGCGCGAGCGGGTCGAAAAAATGGTCGATGGTCATCTGCGCGGCCTGACAATGGGCACCTTCCACGCCATCTGCGCCCGCATCCTGCGCCGCGAGGTGGACTTTTTGCCCAATTATGAGCGCAACTTTGTCATCTTCGATACGGCCGATCAGCTCCAACTCATGAAACAGGTGATGCACGACCTCAACCTGGACGACAAACGCTACCCGCCCCGCAAAATTCTGGGCCAGATCAGCAATGCCAAGAACGAGTTGATTACCCCCGACCAGTTCCAGGGCAATAACTACATCAGCGAAATCACCAAACGGGTCTATGCCCGCTACCAACTCGCCCTGCAAAACAACCAGGCGATGGATTTTGACGACCTGCTCATGAACGTGGTGCTGCTCTTCGACGATGCGCCGGATGTCTTGCAGCGCTACCAGGAGCAGTACCGCCACATCCTGGTTGATGAGTTTCAGGACACCAACACCGCCCAGTACGCCCTGCTGCGTCGGCTGGGCCAGGGACACGGCAACATCTTCGCCGTGGGCGATTCCGACCAGTCGATCTACAAATGGCGCGGGGCCGATTTCCGCAACCTCGACCGCTTCCGCGAGGCTTACCCCGACTCGCGCCAGATTTTGCTAGAGCAGAATTACCGCTCCACCCAACTGATTCTGGACGCGGCCAAAGCGATTATTAAGCATAACCGCAACCGGGTTCATAAGGAGTTGTTCACAGAGCGGGAGGGGGGCGATCCTATCGTCTTGCGCGAAGCGTATAACGAAGACGAGGAAGCGGGACTGGTGGTGGACACCATTCAAGGCCTGCTGGTACAGGGCTACAATTTTGGCGATTGTGCGGCCATGTACCGTACCAACGCCCAATCCCGCGCCCTGGAAGATGCGTTTGTGCGGGCGGGCATTCCCTATCGGCTGGTGGGGGCCACTCGCTTTTACCAACGGCGCGAGATTAAGGACGTGATTGCCTATTTGCGCCTGGTGGATAATACGGCCGATTCCATCAGCTTTGACCGTATCATCAATACGCCCACACGCGGCATTGGCCGCAAAACGCTGCAATCCCTCAACCAATGGGCCAACGCGCAGGGCTGGCAGCCAGCCGACGCGCTGCTGCACCTGGCAACCAATCCTGACAGCCAGCACGGTTTTAGCGGGCGGGCTTATAACGCGCTGGCTGAGTTCGGCCAGATGTTGGCGGCGTGGGTAGGGGTAAGAGAAGGAACGGCCGTATCCCACCTGCTCGATCTGATTCTGGAACAAACCAACTACCGCGACTACCTGGAAAACGGCGCCCGCGACAAAGAAGAGTTTGAAGAACGGTGGGACAACGTGATGGAATTCCGCAACGTGGCCGCCGAGGCCGGTGACGTTAGCCTGCAAGCGTTCCTGGAAAGCGTGGCCCTGGTGGCCGAAACCGACAATCTGGAAGAAGGGGCCAGCGCCGTGACCCTGCTCACCCTCCACGCCGCCAAAGGACTGGAATTCCCCGTCGTCTTTATCACCGGCGTCGAGGAAGATATTTTGCCCCACAGCCGCTCCCAGGCCGACGCCGAGGAATTGGCCGAGGAGCGCCGCCTTTTCTATGTAGGTATTACGCGGGCCATGGACCGGCTTTACCTGTCTCATGCCTTCCGGCGCACCTATTTTGGCAATACGGAGGCTTGTGCGCCCTCGCGTTTTTTAAGCGATTTGCCGGGGGATTTGCTACAAGGGGCCGGCTCGCCAAAAAGGCGGCGGGAGCAAACGGTGCAGCGCGTAACGAACTGGCAGTGGACGCGGCCAACCACGCCGCAATCAACGGAAACGACCAGCCGTTTACCCCAACCACGCCATTTGCAAAACACAGAAACGGCCGAATCACCCGCAGCCCGCAGCGGCCAGCCTCAACACCACACCGGCCAAAAAGTACGCCACGCTCGCTTTGGCGAAGGCACCGTCATCGACAGCAAAGTCGTGGGCAGTGACGAGGAGGTCCACGTCGCTTTCCCCGACGTAGGCGTTAAAAAACTGGTCGCCAGCTTCGCCAACCTGGAAGTAGTCTCATAAAGAATAACAGTATGGTTCAAGTCAGCTTGACAATTCACTGACCGAGGACGGAGGACGATAGACCGATAGACCGGTGGGCCGATAGGCCGATAGGCCAAGAGTAATTCCGTCCTTCGTCTTCGGTCCTCCGTCGAAATCTGTAAAGTTGGCTGCCAGGTAGCAGTGAACCATGCCAGAATAACAAAATGATCTATCTAATTGACGGCCACAACCTGATTGGCAAAATGCCCGACATTTCCCTCTCTGATCCGGACGATGAGGAGCAGTTGGCCCTGCGTTTGCGCCAGTGGGCGGCCGAAAACAAAAGCCGCCAGGTCATTGTTATCTTTGACCGGGGCCTTATTTCTGGCCTGGCTAAGCGGCTGTCTAACCAGCAGGTCAAGGCCTTCTTTGCCCCCACCCGTACCACGGCCGATGCCCTGCTAATCAAGCGGGTCAACGAGGTACGCAATCCGCAGCAGTACCGACTGATTACCAGCGACCGCAAGATCATTGACGCGGCCAAAGTGCGCGGGATGCGCTTTTGGAAATCGGAGCGGTTTGCCGAGATGCTGGGGCCGGCCCAGTTAGAAGAAAAGAGCCAGCCCCCCGCACGCCTACCAACCCCGGAACAGATCCCGCCGCCCCAAAAAGAAGAGCCACAGTTGAGCCGCGAGGATGTGGCCGAATGGCTGGAATTGTTTGGGCCGGTTCCGAAACGGCCGTTGCGCTCGCTCAAGAAGAAATCGGCCACGCCCTCAACCCCCAAGCCCCATCTCCCTGATCCCCAGGCCCCGCCCCCCAAACGAGGCCAGCGTCAGCTAACCCGCGAAGAAGTCGAAGAATGGCTACGCTTTTTTGGTGAAGAGCCGGAAGCGTGACAGCTGGGACTGACCTGCCGTCAGACTGTTATTACAATACGTTTGGCGTACGAACCATGCAGTTTAGTACAAATTCGCTATTTGTTGGACAATTGTATAACAATCGGTTATCATTCTGGTAAGCTTTGTTGGGTTAAAGAGGGACTCCTCCCCCCCAAACTGGCACGAGAGAAACGCGACTGGAACAACCCCAGCAAAGTCTAGGCTAATCCCTCCCCCCCCTCGACTTGGGAAAGGCCGAAGGTTCAGGACCACCCTCCTGGTACCTGGACAAGATGCCGCCTCCTTCACCGGGGGCGGTTTTCTTTTTCCTATATATACGCAAACAAAAAAAGAGGATTGGGTTATATACCCAATCCTCAACTAATATAGGTATTCTCTTGTATTAGCATATTGTTTGTAAAAACGTCCGGGGTGTATACTGTCTAAATTTTAACCACTGAGACAATCCCACGAGACTGTCACCAAGATGGTTATCCATCTTTATTCGTTTGGCCCACGGCGTTTCTATGCCTTTATCATACCTGTTTTTTGGATGTTTGAATAGTGACAAATGTCACATTTGTCCGGGCAGCTCATATAGCTCAACCAGCACCCCACCGGTCCCTTTGGGGTGAACAAAGGCGAATTTTTTACCGCCAGAACCAATCTTGGGCTGTTCGTTGATCAACGGCACGTTAGCTGCCCGCAAGCGGTCCAGCGTCGCCCTAATATCCTCTACTTCCAGACAGATGTGGTGCAGGCCAGGGCCGCGCTTCTCCAGAAAGCGGGCCACGCCACTCTCGGTGTCGGTGGGGCGCAGCAACTCGATTTCGCTTTCACCCACCGGTAGAAAGGCGACGTCTACCCCCTCATCAGGTACGGTTTCAATCCGCTCGACGGGCAAGCCCAGGGCTTCGGCCCAGAAGCCCGTCCCTGCTTCCAGATCAGGCACAACAATGGCGATATGGTCGATTCGTTTGATCATTTTGCGTATTGCGTATTGCGTAGTGGACTTGTCTATGCACTACGCAATACGCACTATCCTCCTATATGTCAAAATTGGGTTGGTATTCCCCCCACACATCACGCAGGGTACGGCAAATCTCGCCGAGGGTGACGTCGTTTTCGACGCAGGTGATGAAGAGGGGCAGCAGGTTTTCTGTGCTTTGGGCAGCGTGGGCCAGTTGGCCGCGCAGTTCGCTTACCTTGTCGCTGTCGCGGCGGGCGCGCAGGTCGGCCAGCCGTCGGGCCTGGGCGGCTTCGATGGCCGGGTCTACTTTGAGCAGTTGGATAGTCTGCTCCTCGGTTTCCACAAAGCGGTTGAGGCCCACGACCACTTCTTCTTTGGCATCTAACGCTTTTTGGAACTGGTAAGCGGCTTCCTGAATTTCACGCTGGATATAACCGGTTTCTACGGCCGTTAACATCCCCCCCATATCGTCAATGTTTCGCAAATAGTCGCGTGCCCGCGCTTCCAACTCATCGGTCAACTGCTCCAGATAGTAGGCGCCGGCCAGGGGGTCAATGGTGTCGGCCACGCCGCTTTCGTGAGCGATGATTTGCTGCGTGCGTAGGGCAATGCGGGCCGATTCCTCGGTGGGCAGGGCCAGGGCTTCGTCACGGCCGTTCGTATGCAGACTTTGCGTGCCGCCGAAAACGGCCGCTAACGCCTGCAAGGCCACGCGCACCACGTTGTTTTCCGGCTGCTGGGCGGTCAGGGTGCTGCCGGCCGTCTGCGTGTGGAAGCGCAGCCGCCAGCTTTTGGAGTCTTTGGCCCCAAACTCATCGCGCATGATGCTGGCCCACAGGCGGCGAGCAGCCCGGAATTTGGCGATCTCTTCCAGGAAGTTGTTGTGGGCATTGAAGAAGAAGGAAATCTGGTCGGCAAAGGCGTCCACGTCTAGCCCGGCATCGAGAGCGGCCTGCACGTAGGTTTTGCCGTTGGCCAGGGTGAAAGCGAGTTCCTGAACGGCCGTGCTGCCCGCCTCCCGAATGTGATAGCCCGACACCGAAATGGTGTTCCAGCGCGGCACTTCCCGACCGCAAAAGTCAAACACGTCGGTAATCAGCCGCATCGAGGGGCGCGGCGGAAAGATGTAGGTTCCTCGCGCAATGTACTCCTTGAGAATATCGTTCTGAATGGTGCCGCGCAGCTTGTTCATGGGGACGCCCTGCCGTTTGCCAATGGCGATGACCATCGCCAGCAAAATGGCGGCTGGGGCGTTGATCGTCATGCTGATGCTGACCTCATTCAGGGGAATGCCGTCCAGCAAAATGGCCATGTCGTCCAGGCTGGGGATGCTAACGCCGACCTTGCCCACCTCGCCCAGGGCCATAGGGTCGTCGGCGTCGTAGCCAATCTGGGTGGGCAGGTCAAAGGCAACGGAAAGGCCGGTCTGCCCCTGGGCCAGCAAATATTTGTACCGCTCGTTGGATTCGGCGGCGGTGGCAAAACCGGCATACTGGCGCATCGTCCAGAAACGGCCGCGATACATGGTGGGCTGCACCCCCCGCGTAAAAGGATACTCGCCGGGAAAGCCCAGCTTTTCCTCGTAAGTTGGGTCGGAATGGGTGGGTAAGTAGAGCCGCTCTACGGGAATGCCGGAACTGGTTTCAAACTGTTCCTTGCGCTCCGGGAAGCGGCTTAAGGTTGGTTCAACCTGCTCTTCGTGCCAGCGATTTTTGGCATCGTCCAATTTAGTCATGCTGTTAATCCTGTATCAAGCTGTTAGGGACATTAAAATGGCCCAGAAGACTATAATTTTGCCCAGCCCAGGTCGAGGCTATCCAACGTTTCAGGCGTAGGGCTACCGGTGGCCACGTCCCAGCCGGCTTGTTCGTAGTACATATCCAGCGCGGCTGCCAGTTCCGCTTCTTCCAGGATGGCCCCCTCGCTACGGCCGCCTTCCAGGGCTTTGCTGAACAGCTTTTGGGGCAAGGTGTCCTGGTCGCGGGTTAGCCCTTCACGGGCGTTGTAGGCCCGCATCAGGTTAAGGCGACGCTGACCGATGGCCTGGATTTCCTCCACGGTGACGTCCCAGCCGGTGGCGGCACGCAGCAGGTCGGCCATATCTTGCGGGCCGTATAGCTGCCAGCCGGGGCCATAGACGAATTGGCACAGGCTGATGGTGTCATCGGCGCTGTAGTTGTATTGGGTCTTGAGGGCAAACTCCACTTTTTCGGCGTTGAGGGCTGTGGGGTGCTGTGGCTTGTTCAGCCCAATCTGGTTGAGATACTCATGGAAGAGCTTTTCGTACAGCTTGGGATGGTACATCGGGTCATGTTCAGAGGATTGGTGGTCGGCCCCGAACGGGTTGGCGGCGTAGATGAGGCCCAGACTGCGCTTGACATGGGGCATGTGGGCCGGCAGTTCTTGCCCTTTGACGGTGAGCAGGTATTCATGTCCTCTGCCCAGTCGGTCGGCGGCTTTGGCTGAACCTTCAGCAAGGATGTCGCCAAAACCTTCCCGGTTGAGCGTCTTTTTGAGCATGGTAATCATGGCGTCGGCGTCGCCGTAGCGCAGCTCGATGCCGTCGGTGTCTTCGGTGGTGAGTACACCTTGCTCAAAACATTCGATAGCCCAGGAGAGGGTGGCGCCGCACGAGATGGTATCGACGCCGTATTCGTTGCAAAGCTGGTTGGCGTAGGTAACGGCGTGCAGGTCGTCGATGCCGCAGTAGGAGCCAAAGGTGGCGATGGTTTCGTATTCGGGGCCGCCGTATTCGGGTAGCAGGGGGGTGGGACCGTGTATCTGGCTGTGCCATTCGGACTCGACGACCCGTTTGCAGCGGACGACGCAGGCGTAGCAGGTGTCGCGGCCCTGGCGGTCTTGTTTGCCAGCCGCAGCCCCGCGCAGTAGTTCGTCGTAGAGCCGTTCGCCGCTGATCTTTTCGGCGTCAATCATGAAGCCGCCGTCCCAGTTGTTGGTGGGCAGGCCGCCGGCGCCGTTGTTGCTCATGACTGTTTCGGCCGTACCGTAGCGGCCTAAACTTTCTAGTTTGCCTGCCTGATAGCGTTTGACCCCGGCTTTGGCCAGAGCGGCCACGCCCTTTTTGTCGGCCGGTTCTACTTTTTGCGTACCGCGCACGGCAATCGCTTTGAGCTTCTTGCTGCCCATGACGGCACCGACGCCAGTGCGCCCCCAGGCCCGGTTGCTCATGTTCATGATGGCGGCAAAGTTGGCCAATTTTTCGCCCGCGATACCGATTTGGGCAATCTCGGTGCGCTGGTCGCCGCACTCTTCTTTGAGGATTTGGTCCACCTCATAGGTTGGTTTACCCCAGAGGTGACCGGCGTCGCGCAGTTCGACCTGACCGTCGTTAATCCAGAGGTAAACCGGCCTGGCAGATGCCCCTTTTAGCACAATGGCATCGAAACCGGCGAATTTGAGTTCGGCCGGCCAGAAGCCACCCGCCTGGCTGTCGGCCGCGCCGCCGCTGCTGGGGGATTTGCAGGTGGCCGTACAGCGGCTCTGGCCGCTGATTGGCAGGCCGGTGGGGGCGGAGCAGGCCAGGGTGAGGGTGTTTTCGGGGCCGAGGGGGTCAGCTCCCTGGGGGGTGTTGTGCCAGAGGTAGTAAAGGCCCAGAAGGCTGCCGCCGGGGTATTGGCGGTAGAAGGCTTCGTCTGGTTCTTCGATTTCGATTTCATGATTGGTCAGGTCTACGTGCAGAATCTTACCGGTAAATCCATACATCTAATTTGTACCTCCGCTGGGACAGTGTAAACGTATAACAGGTGTGGATTGAACTGGTAGCTCGATCATAATGATTTGATTTTACCCGTTTTAGCCCTGGAGCGAAAGAGACCGTGATCGGTTCACCGCTCACCGATTACGGTCCACCTCCATCTTTTTCAGCCGGTAGAGCATCTCCTGGGTAAGCTGGCGGTGTTTGCTGCTGATGTCGGCCTGAATGCCGAACAACAAAATGAGGACGCCAACGAGCAGGATGCCGGTGCCGATGGTGACGGACTGAATGAAACGGCCGGCACCTTCGCCCACCAGATAGATATAACCAAAACGTGCCCATAGACCCAGGCCGGTCAACAGAAAAGGCAAGGCCAGATAGCCGAAGGTCCGCAGTGGCTCGTAGAAGGCATAAATGCGGACGATGGTCCCGGCCTGGGCTTTGATAAAGTGCCACATATTGCGCTGTAGACGCGACGGCCGTTGCGGGGGATTGGTCTCAACCGGCACGCTCACAATAGACAGTCCCAGCTTGCCTGCCTGTATAATCGTTTCTAACGTATAACTGTAGCGCGTCAGCACGTTGAGGCGCAGCGCGGCCTCTTTAGAGTAGGCGCGAAAACCGCTGGGGGCGTCCGGTACGTCTGTACCGCTCAGGCTGCGGACAGTCCAGCTACCCAGATGTTGCAGCATCTTTTTGATAGGCGAAAAATGGTCGATCTGAGCCACCTGCCGGTTGCCGACCACAATATCCGCCTGTTGGCCCAATATGGGCGCCACCAGATCGGGGATATAATGACCGGGGTATTGGTTATCGGCGTCGGTGTTGACTATAATATCAGCCCCCAGACGCAGACAGGCATCGACGCCACTTTGAAAAGCGCGGGCTAACCCCTGGTTGTGGGGATGGCGAATGATGTGGTTTACACCCAAACTGGCGGCGACAACGGCCGTATCGTCATCACTACCATCGTCAATCACCAGCGTCTCAATCTGGCTGATACCGGGAATCGCGGTGGGCAAATCGGCAACTGTCTGGGGCAGCGTCTCTGCTTCATTGTAGCAAGGAATTTGAATCAATAATTTCATAGCGTTATTGTAGCGTGGTAGGGGCTGATTGTGAAACGGATTCGTAAGCACGTAGTACGAATTGCGTAACGAACCCTACGCACTACGTACTATGCACTAAAAAGGAACTTTTTATGAGTTTAACAGAATTGCGCCAGGCGTTTGCCGGGCAGACAGTGTTGGTAACGGGTCATACCGGCTTTAAGGGAAGTTGGCTGACGCTTTGGCTGCTAAAGTTGGGGGCACAAGTAGTGGGTTATAGCCTGCCGCAGCCGCCGACCAGCCCCAGCTTTTTTGAGGTGGCCGCTTTGTCTGGCCGTATGCTGGCTGATGAACGGGGCGATCTGGCCGATCTGGTTGGATTGGTGGCCCTGATCGAGCGTACCAGGCCGACGATTTTGTTTCACCTGGCAGCGCAGCCGATTGTGGGACATGGCTACCAGTATCCTAAAGAGACGTTTGAAACCAATGCGGGCGGTACGGTTAATGTGTTGGAAGCGATTCGCCTGACTGATTGGGTAAAAACGGCCGTTTTCATCACCACCGATAAAGTGTACGAAAATCAGGAGTGGACCTGGGGCTACCGCGAGAATGATCGGCTGGGCGGCAGCGACCCCTACAGCGCCAGCAAAGTAATGGCCGAACTCGCCATCAATGCCTACCGTCACTCATTCTTCCAGGGCAAAACGGCTGTGGCCACGGCCCGCGCCGGTAACGTCATTGGGGGAGGCGATTTTGCCGACTACCGGCTGGTGCCTGACGTGATGCGAGCCTTGATGAACGGCCGTTCCGTTCCCTTGCGGCGTCCCGACAGCGTGCGCCCCTGGCAGCACGTTTTAGAGCCGCTGCATGGCTACCTGCTACTGGCCGGCCGGCTGCAAAGCAACGCTGCCCTGAGCAACGCCTGGAACTTTGGTCCCCAGGAAAAGCAGGGCATTACCGCCCGTGCCATCGTCGAAGAGTTGATTGATCTGTGGGGCAGCGGTAGCTGGGTTCATACCGACCCCGAATTTCAGGGCAAAGAGACAGATCTGCTCCAGTTGAGCTGGCATAAGGCGGCTAACCAACTCGGTTGGCAGCCCCTTTACGCCTGGCAGGAGGCCCTGGCTGAGATTGTGACCTGGTTTAAGGCCTACCAGAACCAGGCAGATATGTATCAGGTTGGCTTAAACCACATTGAGACTTACGAATTACGAATTACGAATTAGGAAACGACAACACATCCCTTGTTACCAACCGTGTAAAATGTCATCTAATTCGACCAGGTGCAGCCCTTCCCACAGGTGCTGGTCTAAATCAAGGGTGAACTGCTCACTCACGGCTACACCCTCGGCACGGAGCAGGTCGGCCTGAAGCTGGGCTGTGTATTCCCGATTAACGATGCTGATGCGCCCCTGGCTGTTGACCACGCGCTGCCAGGGTACGTTATGTTCCTTGTCCTTCAGGCTGCTGAGGGCATAACCAACGGCGCGAGCCGCGTTTGGCCGCCCCAACATTTGGGCAATACGGCCGTAACTGGTCACTTTCCCCGGCGGAATGCGGCGCACCACGGCGTAGACTTGTTCGTAGAAGTTCGGCATCTGTGACGGAGGACGGAAGACTAAGGACGGCGAGTTTTCCCCCCAGCCTCGGTCTTCCGTCGCCTATTCTAGCTTTCGCTAATGGGTGCAGGGTTTTCTGCCTGCTGTAATAAGCGCTGCAAACGGGCGATCATTGACTCAATTTCGGGCGGGATGGGCTGCTCTCGCTGGCTGTAGCTGGTCTGAATCTGGTCTAATCGCGCTTGCAGTTCAGCGACATTAACCACCGCCCGCACCTGTTGCTCACGCAGCGTTAGCAAGGCATTAAAGAGAATTTGCAGCGCAGCAGCAATCGTGGGGGCCAAAATCAGGCCCACAATGCCCAATAACTGGGCCATCACAAAGAGGGTCAAAATAACCAAAATAGGGATGTAACGCCGCTGCCGAAAGATGCGCGGCTCAATCACTCGTTCCAAAGCCAGTAAAACGATAAGGGTGTAGATAACGGCCGTTCCCGCTAAAAGCCAGCCATTTACCAGTCCCACCAGCAGCACCGGCACTATGATAAACGCTGCCCCAATCAGCGGAATTAGCCAGGCCAAACCGCCCAACAGCGCCAGCGTCAGCGGATAAGAGAGGCCTAGCAGACTGTAACCCAAGCCCAGCAGCAGAAAGGCCAATACGGCCTGGATCAGCTCGCTGCGAATATAGGTACCAACGCCAGCCTCAATGGTGTGCCAGACGTTACGTGCCCAGGTGCGCCGGTCAGCCGGCAGCAGTGACAGCCACAGCCGTTCAAAACGGGTCTGGTCAATGCTCCAGTAGACGCTAAAGACCAAAATGAGGACCAGCCCGGCCAGCACGGTCACCAGGTTTTGGGCCACGCCAAAGAGTATGCGGGCCATAGCTTCGCTGTCACTGGTAAGCAATTGTACCAGTTGGGGAGCGTTGGGCAGACGGCTGGCAATAGCCTGCTGCCAGAGCGGACCTTCGGCCCAGCGGGGGTGGGTAACTTCATAGGCTATGGCAGCCTTGTTGCCTATCTCGCGCAGTTCGTCTGTAAAAGCGGGTCCCAGTGAATAGATAAGCACCACGGCTAACAGCAGGCCGCTCAGGTAGACAACCAGAATGGCCTGTGCCCAACTAAAACGATGCTGTGCTAATTTGTAGATAAACGGCCGTACCGCCGCCGCCACAAACAATGAAAGCAGAAAAAGCAGAATCACTTCCCGGAACTGCCAGAGCAGCAGCAACAGGGTCAGGGTGGCGGCCACAACGGCCGTGTAGCGGGCCAGACGACTCATGCTTCTGGCCCCCCATTGGTGGTTTGCCGGGTCAGAAAAGCATCCAGGTCCAGGGCAATGGCCTCCAGTGAATCTTCTATCTCTTCCTGATCCAGCGTCAGCGCGTCTGCTTTACGCCGGAACAGGCTGCGTAAATCCTGCATTAGTTCTTGTGTGCGGTAACGTAGCAGAGTAATCAAGTCGCGCTGCCCACCAGTTTGGGCCAGCTCATCCCCTTGCAGGGTGAGCAGATGGCGGTTAATTGACAGTTGCAAAACGGCCGCTAGGGGAATGGCGACAATGGCCCCGGCAATGCCAAAAAGCGAGCCAAAAGCGATTAGAGACAGCAGCGTCACCAGCGGTGTAACACCTACCGCTTTGTTCATAACGCGAGGAACCAGAACGCTGTTTTCAAGCTGCTGAATGATGATCGTTACGACAATGACCCAAACGGCCGTTGTGGGCGAAATGGTAAAACCGATAATAACGGCCGGCAAGGCCCCCAATACCGGCCCAATAACCGGCAGCAGCTCCATCAGACCGGCAAACAGAGCCAGCACAAACGCATAGGGCAAGCCCAGCAGCAGGTAGGCCAACAAGGCCATCAATCCAATCGCACCGCACAGAATTGCCTGACCAAAGGCATAAGCACCTACCTTTCCCTCCATCTCGGCCACCATAGCGCGAGCGGCCGGGCGACGGGCTAACGGGACCAGCAATAGCAGCGAGCGTTTTACCCGCTCCCCATCCAGGCTCCAGTAAAAGGCCAACAAGAAGGTAGCAATAGCGCTGAGTGCGGCCTGGGTGGTGTTGGTTAACAACAGCCGTGCTTGCTCCAGCAGTTCGCTCAGTTCTGCTTCCTCAGTGGCAATAAAAGAGGATTGGGCGGGCAGCGTTTCGGGCAGTTCACGCCCCAGCCGCCAGATGAACATATTTTCATTGCTCACCAGGCCGTTACGAATGGCAACGTATAACTCGGCCAGCGTCAGGGAGATGGTGGCTGTCTGTTCAATGATAAGAGGGATACCCAGCAGCAGGAAGGCAACCAGAGCCAGCGTTATAAATGCGTAGAGCAGCCCCACACTAAGTGAGCGAGATAATCCCCACTGGCGCAGCCGTTGCACGCCGGGTTGAAGGGCGGTGCTGATCACCAGGGCCACAAAGAGGATGAAGATGGCCTGGTAGAAGCGAAAGATGAGGTAAAAAAGCAACACCACGCCGACCACCGTCAGGGTAGCCAGAATGAGGCTGCGGTTACTGATTTCGGGAACAGGTAAAGCTGACTCTTTTTCACCCATTACCGTATTGTAATACTCAATGGGGTCTGGTCAAAAAAGAGCCAGATTCGCTTTAGTCCACCAGTTTGGTACGAATCTTGGTCTCGCTATGGAGGGTGCGGTGGACGGGGCAGCGGTCGGCAATTTGGGCCAGCCGTTCGCGCTGCGCGTCATCCAGATCGCCCTCGAAACTGATGTCACACAGGATTTCATCTACTTTGCCGCTTTCGGTGTCGCAGTCGTCACAGTCGGCGGCGTCGATCTTTTGGTGGGACATACTGATATTGACTTTTTCCACTGGCCAGCCCTTACGCTCAGCGTACATGTGGACGGTAATCACCTTGCAGGCGGCCAGTGAGGCCAGCAGCAGGTCGTAGGGGTTGGGGCCGAGATTGTCGCCGCCTTTGTCTTTTGGCTCGTCGGCCAAGATTTCATGGCCGTTGGCAACAATGTCAACCTGGTAATTTTTGCGTGTTTGGGCAGTAACGGTAGCCATTGGGAATACGATCTCCTTGTATTTGTGGGTCTTTTGAATTTTGCAGGGTTTGGCGTAAAACGTAATGCGTAAGGTCTCTCGCGTTACGTTTTACGCATTACGGTTTGTCAACTCCCTGAAATTTAAATGCGTTATGCCTCACGTATTGCTTCAATCGCTGCATAAGCCGCGCCGTACAGGGCGACTTTGGGGTTGCGAATGACGTGAACGGCCGTTTCTTGCAGTAGTTCGTTATGGGGCGGTTTATCCACAAAGTAGCGCATAAAACGGCCATTTTGCAACTGGTCCAATATGCGGGGTGGAATGCCGCCACCAACATAAACGCCGCCGGTGGCCATGATGGTGAGCGCCAGATTGCCTGCCTCAGAGCCTAAGATAGCCACGAAAATATCCAGCACCGCCTCACAGATGGGGGTTTTCTTTTGCAGCGCGGTATTGACGATGATAGGCGTTTTATCGTCGGCGGCTGCCAGCTCTTGCCGCAGCCAGTCCGGTTCCTCATAGCGGCCAGAGTCCCGCAGAAAATTGTAGATGTTGGGGATGCCCACGCCGGAGCAGACGCGCTCATAGCTGATGTGGCCCAGACGCGGCAGCAAATAGGCGACCATCTCAATTTGCAGGGGGGTAGTAGGGCCAAAGCTAGTGTGTCCCCCTTCCGATGGGGATGCCTGGTAGAAACGGCCGTTCCAGGTTAAAAAAGCTTCACCCAGGCCCGTGCCGGGGGCAATAACGGCAACGGGACCGGTCGGATCGGATTCGGCTTTATTTAGCGTCAGCAAGTCGTCGCCGCTGAGGTGGGGCACGGCATAGGCAATGGCCTGCAAGTCGTTGAGCAGCCGCACCGGCCAGCCAAACGCAGCCTCAATTTCACGGGCGTTAATAACCCAGGGCAGGTTGGTCAAGACTACCTGCCGGTCGCGCACCGGTCCGGCCACACCAAAATGAGCGCGTTGTGGCACGGCCGTTGGGCTGTCAGCCAGAAACTGTTTGATAATGGCCGGCAGCGACTCGAAGTTGTGGTTAGCAAAGGTTTCCTCACGAGTAGGGCTAACCACATCTTCGTTTTCGTATAGAGCCAGCACCGTTTTGGTGCCGCCAATGTCACCTGCTAAAAACATCATCCCTCCACCTGTACGCCACGCCAGAAGGCAATGTGGTGGGCAATATTGCTGGCGGCCGGTTTGGGGTCGGGATAATACCAGGCGGCAGCAGCGTTAACCTGGCCATCAACCACCACATCATAATAGCTGGCCGTTCCTTTCCAGGGGCAGATAGTTGTTTTATCATTGGGACGCAGCAGGTCACGGTTGACGCTGTCGGGCGGGAAGTAATGGTTTCCTTCCACCTGTTCAGTATGCTCACTTTCAGCAATAACTTTTCCGTTCCAGATAGCTTTGGGCATAGCAAATTCTCCTTCAACAAAGGGAGCGCCAGCGTCTTGTGGACAACCGCCGGGGAGCTAACGCTCTGTATTGGTTAAGGTTAATGCAAATTGGCCTGAAGCGCGTTGAGCAAGTCTTCAAAAGCCTCACGACAGTGGGGACAACGGTCCAAATGTTGCTTAACAACGGGCATCAGGACTTCCGCTTCGGCATTATTATCGACCAAATCGACGTATTCATCCAGTAATGCGAACGTCTCTTCGCAGGAATACTCCGTCAGATCCGTTAGGGCCAGCATATGGGCCAGCCGCTGGACGTTGGCGTGCGTGACAACGGCCGTTGCGGTACCAACCACAGTTTCTGGCTGCGCCGGCCGATCTATCTTTAAGCGCAGAAGCTGTTTGAGTTTATCTAATAAAGTTGTCATGGTACTTTCTCGACAAAGTGAGACCTTACATTCTTACCTTATGGACCGTCGTTGAGCCGTTGGTCACTAGTCAAAACTATTCAGTATCTCTTCCGGGGTCAAGCCTTCTTCCAATAGAAGCGTTTTTAGTCGAGCGCGGGCATCATAGATTAGTTTGTAGACAGCGTTGGCTTTCATACCCATCATATCGGCCACCTCACTGCCGCTTTGGCCGTCGATGACCGAAGCAACCAGGGCGGTGCGCTGCTTGTCAGTCAACGCTTCCTGGATAAGATAGTTGATACGCTGCAACAGTTCATTTTGCTCGGCGGCCAGGTCCGGGTCGGGTGCAGGGTCAGCCGTAAAACGGGGTGTGTAAACGCCACGTTCCGACTCCATCATGGCATCGAGCGACGGATCCCCCCAACGTTTGCGGCGCAGTTCCGTATAAACCACAGAGGTCGCGATTTTGTGTGCCCAGGTGGTGAAGCGACTGCGGCCGGCAAAGCTGTCGAGATTATCTAAAATACGAAGCAGCGCCTCCTGGGCAAAATCTTCGGCCTGGGTTTCAAATTCGGGGGCAGTGGTGCTGATGCGATTCAGCACACCGCGCTGCAACCCGTTCAGTAAGACCTGGCGCAGATCGGCAAGAGCTTTGTTGTGGGTGGGGCCTGTAGCGCGCAGCTCGTGCAGCCACTGCTGGTTGGTTCTTTCAGGCACGGCATTCCTCACAGGAGGCAACATGTGCCTGTGGCGCACCAGTAAACGAATGAAAATTAGTAGCGCAAACATCCTTGTTTGCGCGGTCAAGCAGGGATGCTTGACCCACATTTTCACAGGAGCTAATGATGGCAGAGATCATAATGTATACAACGTCCTGGTGCATGGATTGTCATCGCGCCAAATATTTGCTAGACCAATATGGCATTACCTACGAAGAGGTAGATGTGGATAGCGATGCGGCCGGTCTGGCCGTTGTCAGGCAGATTAATGGCGGCAGGCGTGTGGTCCCCACGATTATATTTCCTGACGGTACTGTTTTGGTGGAACCGTCTAATGAAGCACTGGCGCGTCAATTAGGCATCACGCTAGATACGGGTTGGTTGTAGATGATGACCTTACGTATCGCTTTCCGGCTGTTCGGCGCGAAAGCGGTAGCCAGTACCGCGAGCCGCTTCGATATAGCCAGTTTCGTCATCTTCTGCTTCGATTTTGCGCCGCAGACGGTGGATGTGAACGTGCAAGCGGTCTTCCTGGGCGTTTTCCATGGGCCAGATGCGGCTGAGTAGAAAGTCAGTGGTGACAATGCGGCCGCGGTTGCGGACCAGAATGTAGAGCAGCTTGGTCTCGGTGGGTGTCAAGGAAACGGATTGGCCATCAACCAGGGCCTCACGCTTGGGGAAATTAACCAACAGCCGCTCGTCGATGCGGGTGGCGGAGTCAAGGGTATAGTCGTAATCGGGCATACGGCGCAGTACGCGGCGCACGCGGGCAACCAGTTCAGGTGGATTAAAGGGCTTGGTAATATAATCGTCGGCGAATTTTTCGATCATGTCGGCCATCGTTTTTTCGCTGTCAACGGCCGTTAATATGATGATAGGCATGTCGCTGAAATCACGAATCGAGCGGCACAGTTCCGGTCCATTCATGCCGGGCATGTGGTAGTCGACAACAGCCAGATGGGGCATTTTGTGGCGCGTAATCAGCCGCAGGGCTTCCTGCCCGGATACGGCCGTTAATACCTCGTACCCGGCATTTTCCAGCGCGTGGCGCACCAGGCGCAGCGTGAACGTATTATCATCTACGACGATAATGCGTTGTGGTTGAATCGTATCTAACATATCCAATTGCAACCCCCATGCTAAATTGCTAAACCAGCTTGGACCACTTTAGCATCATGAATAAATCACTCTACTCAAAGTATACTGTAACCGTTGTACAAATTAAAGCAAATTCATGGTTTAGTCGGATAAAAACGGCCGTAGCCATTGCCAGCCCCGCCATTTTTGTTAGAATTCCCCCGGCATACAGCCAACAAATAGATGATAACGACGATTATGTCTGGTGTTTGTGCGATAAAGTTAGTTTCTAACTTTTGCCCTCGTTTAAGGCATGTGTTATAAATGAGACAGATTTCACAAACAACCACCACATGATAAGGAAAGAAGAGGTCAACTGGTGCTATCTGACTGGCAATTTATAGCAATATTTGTGGCGCTGTCTCCTATCTTCCCGGCAGCACCAATCATACTTAACCGGCTTCTTGGTCCGAGTAAGCCAAATCCCATCAAGCAACAATCCTACGAATGTGGTATTGAGACAGTTGGTGACACCTGGGTGCAGTTCAAGGTTCAATACTACATTTACGCCCTGGTCTTCGTTGTGTTTGACGTTGAGGCTGTCTTCCTATTCCCCATTGCCGCTGCCTACGACCGGCTTGACCTGTTTGCTATAGGCGCAACGGCCCTGTTCATCTTTTTATTGGCCGATGGGCTGGTATATGCCTGGAATCGCGGCGTTCTCGAGTGGATTTAATCAATTTGTACCAAACAGAAGCCTGGATTTAAGAGAGTCAGCCTTCTCGTTCTGAGTTTCATTTAAGAAAAAAACGTTTTTAAGTTGGACGAATGCGTCAAATTGGTCCAATCTTAGCGCTGGCTGGCGGGTTTAAGGAAACAATTTATGAGCTTCAATATTGTAGATTTCTTACTAAGCCTGGTGGATTTGACGGTATTTGACTACCTGCGCCAGGTGTGGGGCGATGCCATATGGGTTGAAGCGGTATTAGACCTGATTGGCGTGCTGACGGTTTCTACCTTTGCTCTGCTGATCGTCTTGCTGCTCATCTGGCTAGAGCGCAAGGTGATTGCCCGGATTCAGGACCGCATTGGTCCCAACCGGGTTGGGGGGCGGTTTGGGCTGCTGCAAACGGTGGCCGACGTAATCAAGCTGCTCACCAAAGAGGATATTACGCCCACCGGCGCTGATCGGCTGGCTTACAATTTGGCCCCCATTCTGATCGTCATCTCGGCCTTGCTGATGTGGGCCGTCATGCCGTTTGCGCCCGGCGTGATTGGGGTTGACCTCAATATTGGGGTCTTCTATGTGTTGTCGATCAGTTCGGTATCGGTGGTTTGTCTGCTGCTGGCCGGCTGGGGGTCTAACAATAAATATGCCCTGCTAGGGGCGTTTCGCTCGGTGGCCCAACTGGTCAGCTATGAGATTCCCATGATCTTGTCCTTACTGGTGCCAATTATTCTGGCCCGCACCATGTCCACTGAGGGTATCATCGCCGCCCAAACCATCCCTTACCTTTTCGTGGTGCCGCTTTCGGCCATTATCTTCTTCATCTCCGCGCTGGCCGAAACTGGGCGTAGCCCGTTCGACCTGCTAGAAGCTGAGTCAGAAATTGTAGCTGGTTTTCACGTGGAATATGGCGGCATGAAGTTTGGCATGTTCTTCCTGGCGGAGTTTATCAGCACCCTATTTATGTCCGGCTTTTTTGTGACAATTTTCCTGGGTGGCTATCGCTTCTTTGGCGTCGAGAATTTGGTAATCGGTGAGGTGGCGATCGGCCGTTTGCTGGCCATGATCGTCTTCTTCGTGAAGATGTTCGCCGTTTACTTTATCTTTATCTGGATTCGCGGCACCCTGCCCCGTGTCCGCATCGACCAGATGCTCAACATCAACTGGAAGTTCCTGGTACCGTTGAGCCTCGTGTTGATTTTCACGGTGGCCATTTTAGACAAAGTAATCATCGAGTTGGGCGTTACCGGTGACGTGGGGCGTGGCCTGATTCATCTGGCCAGCAACGTGATTATTGCTATTGTTACGCTAGAAATTTTGCGCCGTCGCGCCCGTCAACAGCGTGAAGCCGCCAGTGAAACATTGTTGACCAAAATGGCTGCAAGTGGTGGCCAAAGTGGTGGCCAAAGTGGTGGCCACCACGACGGCGACCCTGGCCATGATGATGCCGTTCCGGCCGGCGCACATTAAGTCGATAGACACTATTTGGCGGTCGGCCAGCAGTTCACTGCGTGGTTGGTCACCAACAGGTAATAAATTGAGTACGGAGTAGACCAACCTATGACAATTTTTGGTCTGACGATTGAGCAATTGATTTTTATGATCTTGGCCATTCTGATTTTGGCCACGGGCGTAGTGGTTGTTACCAATCGCAATCTGTTCCATGCGGCCCTGGCCATGATGGCCTCATTCTTTGGCGTGGCCGGTATTTACGTTTTGTTAGAAGCTGGTTATCTGGCTGCTGCCCAACTCCTGGTATACATCGGTGCCATCTCTATTCTGGTTATTTTTGCCATTATGATGACCCGCCGTTTGATGCAGGCCCGCGAGACCGCCTTCAATTCTCAGTGGGTTATGGGCTTGATAGCGGCCGTTTTAGCGATGGGGGGCATTAGCTACGTCATCCTCGACTACTGGCCGGCTCTGCCCGATGCCAATGTGCCGCTGGCCCATCGCACCCCGGTCGATGACGCCGTGTTGCAAGATAGCGTGGTGGCCCTGGGTGAATCCTTTGTAAGTGCCGAAGCTTACGTCTTGCCCTTTGAGGTCGCTTCCATCTTGTTGTTGGCCGCTCTGATTGGCGCTATCTTGATTGCCTGGCCACAGCAACCGGAGGAGAACGCATGATTCCTTTATCCTGGTATTTGCTGCTGGCGGCTGCCCTTTTCTGCATTGGTCTGTATGGCGTCATTGCCCGGCGCAACGCTGTGGCTATTCTAATGTCGGTGGAGTTGATGTTGAATGCTGTGAACATTAACCTGATTGCTTTTTGGCGCTACGGAATGCCGGAACAGGTCACTGGTATGGCCTGGGCTGTTTTCGTTTTGACTGTCGCTGCTGCTGAAGCGGCCGTCGGCCTGGCACTGCTAATTGCTATTTATCGCACCCGCGAATCAGTGGTGGCCGAAGAATTGGACTTGTTGAAGAACTGATATGAGCGAACAAACTTTACAAACGCTGACCTGGCTAGTTCCGGCTTTCCCGCTGCTCGTCTTTTTCCTGATCATGCTGTTTACGCGGGACAACAAGACGTTTAGCTGGCTGCTGGCCTGGGCCGGTATTATCACTTCGTTGGTATTGGGCTGGATTGTGGCCTTTGACGTGTTTGGCCTGTTCTTGCGTGATCCGGATGGGCTGGACCGTCAGCCCGTAGCCGTGAGCAGTGCCGTTGACTGGCTACCTTTCGGTGATTACTTTGAAGGCACGTGGTTGCAAATGGGGGTGGCGGTTGATGGGTTAACGGCCGTAATGCTGTTCATGGTCCCCTTTGCCGTCACCATGATCTTTGTCTACAGTGTGGGCTATCACAACTACGGCCAACCGCCGGGAACCCATCGTGGTGAACCCAATCACGGCAAACAAGAACCACTCTTCGCCCGCTTTTTCGCCCTGATGTCCTTGTTTGGTGGGGCCATGCTGCTGCTGGTCGTCGCCGACAACCTACTCCTCCTCTTTATCGGCTGGGAAATCATGGGCTTCTGTTCCTATTCGCTCATCGGTTTCTGGTACGCCCGCAATTATCCCAACCCCAAGAAGATCACCCCGCGCAAAGCAGCCATCAAAGCATTCATGACCACCCGCGTGGCCGACGTGATTATGCTGCTGGGCATTGTTTATTTCTACCGCGTCTTTGGTACGCTCAACTTTAGCGAAGCCTTCACCCTGGTAAGCCTGGAAACAGCCCTGGCCACCATTGGTATTGATGGTCTGGCCGTTATGACTTTGCTTATTTTTACCGGCACGGTGGGTAAATCGGCCCAGTTTCCGCTGCACGTCTGGCTGCCCGACGCCATGGAAGGCCCGACCCCCGTTAGCGCCGTCATCCATGCGGCCGCGATGGTCTCGGCTGGTGTTTACCTGATTTTGCGTGTCTTTCCCATCATTGCCATTTCGATAGAAGGCGCACTGTGGGCTGGCTGGATTATTGCCGGTATCGGGGCGTTTACCGCGCTGATGGCGGCCACTATTGCCGTTGCCCAAAATGACGTGAAAGGAGTGCTGGCCTACTCTACCATTTCTCAGTTGGGCTTTATGGTAGCGGCGGTGGGCCTGGGCGCGTATATTGCGGCCGCTTTCCACCTGATTACCCACGCTTTCTTCAAGGCGCTGCTCTTCCTGGCTTCCGGGTCGGTCATTCACGGCATGGAGCATGGGGCCGAGCATGTTCATGACCACCATACTGATCCGCAGGATATGCGGCATATGGGTGGCCTGAAAGATAAAATGCCCATTACCTTTTGGACATTTTTGATCGGTGGGCTGGCCCTGGCTGGTTTGCCTTTAGTCACGGCCGGTTTTTGGTCAAAAGACGAAATTTTGGCCGACGCCTGGTATGTTTGGGTGGCCGATGGTAAAGCGATTGGTCTGGTCGTGTTTGTCATGCTGGCGACGGCCGCTCTGCTCACAGCCTTCTATACGATGCGACAAATCAGCCTGACCTTCCTGGGTAAGCCACGCACGCCGCTGGCCGAACATGCTCACGAGAGTAACCGCTTTATGACGATGCCGCTGATGGGCCTTTCCTTCTTTGCCGTAGTTGCCGGCTGGTTCGGTATTCCCGACGATTTTCTGGGTACTGATGGCGTCTTTTACAACTATTTCCATCATTTTGTGGGTACGTCGCTTCATGAACTGTTTGACCAATTGTACGCGCTGAGCCTGGTGGCCCACAAGATTGAAGCCCCGCCGTTTAGCTGGGTACCGGTGTTGACCTCGGTCGTAGTGGCGTTGGGCGGTCTAGCGTTGGGCTATTGGGTATACGGCCGTAAACCCCTCACCGAAGAAGAAGCCGATCCCCTCATTGCTCCGCTTGGTCCCCTGCATACCTTCCTGGAGAACAAATGGTATTGGGACGAACTGTACCAGGTGGTTTTCATTCGCCCCACCGTCTTTATCTCGGAAGTGGTGGTCTACGAATGGGTAGATAAGGGCGCTATCGACGGCACGCTGCATTTAATTGCCCGTGCCACCTTTGGCATCGGCCGTTACGCCAAGCGGTTTGAAGAAGTGGTTATTAGCGACGGTGTGGACTGGATTAAGGACCGGGTACTTAACATTGCCGATGAGTTCCGTTATCTGCAAACGGGACGCATTCAGGAATACGCCCTCTACTCTGTTTTGATCGTTTTTGCGCTGGCAACGGCCGTTGTGCTGGCTGGCGTACTTTAAGCTTAGGCCTAAACCATTAGGGAAACCAGATGGACTTTATTCAAGCAAACATTCTCAATATAACGATTTTCTTCCCGCTGCTGGCAGCCCTCATCATTTTGATGCTGCCCGAAGACGAGAAGAACCTGATTCGACGCCTGGCCCTATTCTTTAGCCTGGTGCCATTGGTGCTGGTCCTGGTTATGTGGTTTACCTACGACCGGGCCGCCGCCGACATGCAGTTCATGTATTTTGCCGAATGGTTCCCTTCCATCGGGGCCAACTACCACGTTGGTATCGACGGCATCAGCCTGCCCATGTTTCTGCTAGCGGCCCTGCTGACACCGCTGGCTATTTTGGCCTCCTTCAACATCGAGGATAAAGTGCGGATGTACATGACTCTGTTTTTGGTCATGCAAACATCCATGTTTGGTCTTTTTGCCGCTCTTGACCTCATGATCTTCTTCATCTTCTGGGAGTTTGGTCTGGTCCCCATGTATTTCCTCATTAAGCTGTGGGGTGGCAAGGATCGGGATTACGCCTCGTTCAAATTCTTCATTTACACCATGGCCGGTAGCCTGGGGTTGCTCCTCTCAATCCAGATAATGGGGCTGTCAATGGGCACGTTCAACATCATTGAGCTGATGGATGTTTGGGTCACTTGGGAGGAGCCAGTATTAGCGGTAACGGGCCTGTCTTTTCCCCTGGTGAAAACGCTGGCTTTCTGGGCTTTCTTCATCGCCTTTGCCATCAAGGTTCCTATCTGGCCCTTCCACACCTGGCTGCCTGATGCCCACACGGAGGCACCAACGGCCGGTTCCATGATGCTGGCCGGTGTGCTGCTAAAGCTTGGTGCTTATGGCTTCATTCGCCTGGTTATTCCCCTCTTCCCGGAAATGGCCAGCACCACCGCTGGGGTTCTGGCCGTGCTGGGCGTGTTGAGCATTGTGTTGGGCGGTCTGGCCGCCTTTGGCCAGTGGGATTTCAAGCGATTGGTAGCCTACTCCTCTATTAACCATATGGGCTTTGTGGTCTTAGGTCTGGCGGTCATGGCCTACGTTTATGGCCTGGATACCAGCCACCAAAGCCTGAACCAGGATGCCATTATGGCCACCAACGGGGCCATCTTCCAGATGTTTAACCACGGCCTTTCGGCGGCCGGCATGTTCTTCCTAGTTGGCGTTATTTATGAGCGCACTCACACCCGCGACCTGAAACGGTACGGCGGTATCTGGAGCGTGCTGCCCGTGTTTGGCACGATTCTTATCTTTACCAGCATGGCGTCGCTTGGACTGCCCGGCTTGAATGGCTTTGTCAGCGAGTTCATGATTGTGCGTGGCTCCTGGGGCATTTATCCGATTCACCTGGCTTTGTCTATGATTGGTCTGTTGATGACCGGTGCCTACATCTTGAAAGGGATTGGCGAAACATTGCACGGCCCGGCCAAAGAAGAATGGCTTGGCCTGAAAGATATGACCCTGCGCGAACACATGGTTATCTGGCCGCTGATGGGCCTGATGCTAAGTCTGGGTATCTGGCCGCAGTGGGTCGTGGTGTTTATTAACGATACGGTTACCAAATTGTTTGGTTAGCACGATTCGGAAGCCTGGCTTTTGCCAAAAGTCCGGCTTCTCGCAGAGAAAATTATGGTTGAATTTCCGTTTTTATCAATCATTGCTTTATCACCCATTGCCGCGGCGGCCATTATCCTGATGCTGCCCAAAGAACGGGGTGAAAATGCCCGCATGTTGGGTCTGGCGGCTATGATTTTGGGGTTGGTGTTGTCGGCTTATGTCTACTACGCCTATTATCAAAATCTGCCCGCGCCCGGCACGGACTGGGCTGACACGTTGCTCTTTGTCGAAGAGTATAGTTGGGTGCCCAGCATTGGGATTAACTATATCGTGGGTGTCGATGGCCTGAGTGCGACGCTGGTATTGCTAACGGCCGTTGTTGGTCTGGGGGGTGTTCTCATCTCCTGGAGTATCAGCGACCGGCCGCGTGAGTTTTATGCCTTTTTCATGCTGCTGGTGGCCGGTGTGCAGGGTGTTTTTGTGGCCGTCGATGGCTTTTTGCTCTTCTTCTTCTACGAGCTGGCCGTGCTGCCCATGTACGTCATGATTGTCATCTGGGGCTGGAAAGAGCGGCGCGAGTACGCAGCTATGAAGCTGACGCTCTATCTGCTAATTGGTAGTTTCGTCTCCTTTATCGCTTTCCTGGTGCTATATTTCCAGCTACCTGCTCACCTTCCCTCGGTTATTCCCGGCGACCTGGCGCCCTTAATGGATGGACAATCTACCTTTGACCTGCGTTATTGGGCAGTGGCGGAATTTCCCCTCGCTGTTCAGCAGATCTGGTTCATGCCGCTGTTTTTGGGCTTTGCCGTATTGGCCGGTATCTGGCCGCTGCACAACTGGTCGCCCGATGGTCACGTGGCTGCGCCAACGGCCGTTTCCATGATTCATGCCGGTGTGCTGATGAAGCTGGGTGCGTACGCCTCGATGCGCGTCGGTATCCAGATTTTGCCCGAAGGTACCGTCTACTGGATGCCCTTTATCATTCTACTGACGTTGGTTAACGTGCTGTATGGGTCCCTGGTGGCCATGCGCCAGCGAGATATGAAATATCTAATTGGCTATTCCAGCGTCAGCCATATGGGGCTGGTCTCGATGGGCTTTGCCGCGATGAATGTGGAGGGTCTGACCGGGGCTGGCATTCAGATGGTCAGTCACGGTATTATGACGGCTCTCTTCTTTGCCGTGGTCGGTATGATCTATGACCGTGCCCACACGCGCAGCATGGATGAACTGGGCGGCATGGCTAAAGCCCTGCCCTGGACGGTTGTGGCCTTCGTCATTGGCGGTCTGGTCTCGATGGGCATGCCCGGTTTGTCGGGCTTCATTGCCGAATTCCCCATCTTTCTCGGTGTCTGGCGTGGTGGCTCCATGGACCTGGGAGGCACCTTCCTCGGTCTAAACCCGGCCAGTTTTTATCCCACTATCGCTTTGCTGTCTGTGCTGGCTATTGTGATTACGGCCGCTTACGTTTTACGGGCCATTAACGACGTTTTCCTGGGTGATTACGACGCCAGTAAGTGGCACGATATGAAGCCACTTTTGGCCATTGACAAATTCACGCTGGTATTCTTCTGCATCATTCTGGTCGTGATTGGTATCTTCCCCGCCGTCATCGAACCCATTGTCCGGGCCGGTATTGAGCCAGTGGTGGATCGTCTGGTAGATGCTCAGACGCATGAAGCCTTCGCCCCTGATAGTGGTACCGGTAATGTCTTGAGGGAATTGGAAACGGCCGTTCTTTATCTTCGCAACTGGTTGGGAGGTACTTAAGTGAGTACACCGATAACAACATCCTGGGTCCTGGCGCTTGCCCCAGAAATTGCCTTAGTCGTTCTGTTGGTCCTGGTTCTAATTTACAGCCGCGTCTGGCAGGATGAACAGCGCAAGGTAGGGCTGCTGACCGCCTGGGGCGGCTTAGCGATTCTGGGCATCACGTTTGGTCTCTGGTACTTTTTCAACGAACCGGCCCAATTACAGCCTGCCAATCTGGCCGACAGCCTCTTCTGGGGCGGTATGATCCGCCACGACCTGATGACGCTCGTCTTTCGGGTCATGTTCCTGGCAGCACTGGTTTTAGTCAGCCTTATCTCCGTAGACGTCAAATCGCTGCAAAAAGGGGAGTACTACGCCATGCTGATCATGGCTACCATTGGCTTTAGCCTGATGGCCGCCTCGGTAGACCTGATTATGATCTACGTGGCCCTGGAAACAGCCAGTATCTCCTCTTATATCCTGGCGGGCTTCCTGGCCAACAACAAACGCTCGACCGAAGCCGGCATGAAATATTTCGTCTACGGCGCGTTTGCCACCGGCGTCATGCTCTACGGCATGAGCTGGCTCTATGGTCTGACGGGGCACACCAATCTGTACGCTATTGGCGAAAGGCTGGGTGGCATTGGCGCGGCCTCTGGTGCCGAATTTACCGTCATTTTGTTAGCGGCCGTTATGATTATCGTCGGCTTTGGCTTCAAAATCTCCATCGTGCCCTTCCACTTTTGGGCGCCGGACGTGTATGAAGGGGCGCCAACGGCCGTTACAGCCTTCATTTCGACCGCCTCCAAAGCGGCCGGTTTTGCCGTTGTCTTGCGCGTTTTCCTGACCGGTTCGCTGGGTCAGATTTCCTTTGGCAATAGCTGGTGGTCGCTGCTGGTGGTGATGTCGATTGTGACGATGGTACTGGGCAACTTTGCCGCCATCTACCAGGCCAACATCAAGCGCATGTTGGCCTATTCCAGCATCGCCCAGGCCGGCTACGTGCTGATGGGGCTGATTGTGCTGACGGCCGACGGGGCCGGGGCAGCCATGTTCTACCTGCTGATGTACGTCTTCACCAATATTGCCGCCTTTGGCGTGGTTATCTTGATCAGCAACGTGACCCATTCCGACGCGATGACCGACCTGTACGGACTGAACAAGCGGTCGCCCAACCTGGCCCTGGTGATGCTGTTTGCCCTGCTGTCGTTGGGTGGTATCCCGCCGACGGCCGGGTTTATTGGCAAGTTTTTGATCTTCAAAGCGGCCGTTGACGTTGGCCTGTGGTGGCTGGCCATGATTGGTATTTTGAATGCGTTTGTGGCCCTATATTATTATCTAAACGTTATTAAATACATGTACCTCTATCCATCTGCCGAAGAAGCGCAGCCGATTCCCGTTTCGAGGGCGGCTGTGGTTGGCCTGGGTGTTTCCACGGTTGTCATCATCCTGCTGGGCACTTTTTTTGCTGGCCCGGCTTACGATTGGACGGTTACGGCCGCGGGGTCTTTTTTCGCCGGATAGAATTACGTGACAGCGTGTATCTTTGTGATATAATGCACAAAGTTTGCGCTTTTCAAGATGAGGAATACACTTGTCTCATAAGAAGCAGGCAAATCAGTCAGCGGCAATCGCCGGTATTATTGGCCAGATTGGCTGCCTGACGGTTATCATCATCACCATTGCCCTGATTGCAGGTCTTTACCTTGATAGATCATTTGATACAGGTCGTTTGTTCACGCTTCTGTTCGTGGTGGGAAGTGTGCCCGTCACCCTGTATGTCACGGTGCGCGTGAGTTTAACGGCCGTTGCTCGCCTGCAAGAACAAAAATCAACCGGTAGCACGGAGGAAAATCACTGAAAATGTTCAAAAAGAAAAGGTTTTACGTTGTTATCTTGCTCATTCTGTTGATTGTACTCACGGGTGGATGGGGTCTGCCCCAACCGGTGCAACCCTACATTCAGTTAGCTGGTGAAGTCTTCCCTTACTCCACATTTCCCTTTGGTGGCCTGACCAACACTTTTGTGGCGTCGTTGGTTGTCTATACGCTGTTCATCATTTTGGCGATTAGTATGCGGGCCAGATCGCGCACGGCCGATGAAATCCCCAGTGGCTTCTACAATTTCATAGAGATGCTCGTTGAGGCAACTTATAATTTTGCCGAGCGCATTGCCCACGAGAAAACGAGAGACTTCTACCCCTATTTTGCCACCATCTTCCTCTTTTTGCTGGTGGCTAACTGGATGGCCCTGGTACCCGGCATGGACAGCATTGGCCTGTGGGAACACAAACCCCACTTCTTGGCCGAAAAAGACGCCAAAGCAGCCGGTCTGGAGAAAGGAACGCCTGAGTTTGAAGCTTTCGTCGCTGAGCAGCAAGATATATATGATGCGCTAAACATTGCCGATATGCGTAATGGTGTCTGGCTTGTTAGCGCGGCTCAATTTGCTGATGAAGATGCCCCGCCGCAACAAACCACCAAAGGCCAAAATATCGGTCTTAATCCTGAAGCCGCAGACTGGACCATTGTGCCTTTCTTGCGGCCGGCGGCTACCGACATCAACCTCAACCTCGGTTTTGCTATCTTTGCCATGATTATGGTCCAATTCTATGGCTTCAAATACCTCGGCTGGGGCTATCTGACGAAATTCTTCAACTTTAACCGGGGTTGGGTCGACACCTTCGCTAAAAACCCCATTCAGGGTATTATCAAGGGGTTGGTTGACCCCATTGTGGGTATCATTGAGCTAGTCTCAGAGTTTGCTAAGATTATCTCATTTACCTTCCGTCTTTTGGGCGCCATCTTTGGCGGTATGGTGCTGCTCTTCGTTATGTCGTCGATTGCGCCCGTCGCCAACCTCGGCTTCTTTGGACTGGAAATGTTCGTAGGTGGTATTCAGGCCATCGTGTTTGGTCTGTTAACCTTGATCTTCATGAACTCCGCTACCCACAGCCATCATGGAGATGATCATCACTAAGCGTGAAGCGTGAAACGTGATGCGTACAGCTAGTCAGTTTCACGAGTAAATAACTGTTGTTAACTTTTAGCAAAAATATCTTTTTTGGAGGATAGGAAAAATGGAATTAAGTGTCGAAGCTGCTGCTGCTCTTGCTGTAGGTATGAAAGCGATTGGTGCTGGTTTGGCCATGTTTGGGGCCATCGGTGCCGGTGCTGGTATCGGTATTCTGGTAGGTCAGGCTGTGGAAGGTATTGCCCGTAACCCAGACGCTAGCGGTGACATTCAGACAAACATGATCTTGGGTATTGCGTTTGCCGAAGCTGTGGCCATTTATGCCCTGGTTGTGGCCCTGATCATTCTGTTTGTTTCGTAAAACGTAACGATTCAGGTTGACTGCCTAACAGGCTGTGCCTGACGTTGAGTCTCAAGGAGAGAATGTAAAATGGGAGAACTGGGTATTAACATAGGCTATTTACTGATGCAGGTTTTCGGCATCGCCATTTTGGTGCTGATCCTGTCCCATTTCCTGTACACGCCTATTTTGAACGTACTGGAAGAACGCAAGCGGCGCATTGCCAAAGGGTTGGAAGATGCGCGGCAAGCCTCGATTGCCCGTGACAATGCTGATGCGGAAGCGAAGAAGATTCTGGAAGCTGCCCGTGCTGAAGCTGCCAAGATGCGGCAAGATGCGATGGGTCAGGCCGAAGAAACGCGCAAGGGCATTTTGGCACAGGCTGAGAATGAGGCGAAAGAGATTGTGGCCAACGGCCGTGCCGATGCTGAAGAAGAACGCAACCGCATTCTGTCTGAGCTGCGCGGGCAAGTGGCGGCGATTGCCGTGGCGGCCGCCAATAAGCTGGTCGGTGAAGCAATTGATGAGAAGCGTCAGCATGAGTTGATCGCCGACTTCTTTGCCAAAGTACCGCAAAAAGTGGGACAGTTGTCTGGCAGCAAGGCAGTCATCACCAGCGCCCTCCCGCTGGATGACAAAGAGAAAAAGCAGTTAGAGCAGGCCCTCAAAGTTGAGAATGTGGAATACCGCGTTGATCCTAAGATTTTGGGTGGGTTGATTGTGCGCGTGGGTGACCAGATTGTTGATGATAGCGTGGCCGGCCGTATGAATGCGTTGAGCGAATCATTGCGTTAAGACTGCTTGAAGCCAACGATTAGCTGGCTTGTTTGCTCTCGTTAAAGA
>SLGK01000045.1 GCA_007123775.1 Anaerolineae bacterium
CGCCACGGCCACGCTCAGGTTAGTCGAACTGACCCCCGTTTCCACAAAGGGCGGGTCGGCAATCACCTGCGTGACCTGGATAAATTTATCCACGACGTTGAGACGAGCCACAGCCGTGCGTCGCACCTCTACGTCCCCATCAATATCGGCCACGATGTCGGCCGTCAGGTTGAAGTTGCCCAGGGTACTCGGCGCGGGGGCGACCGAGATATTGGTCGTCGCGCCGGGGGTAATCGTTTCGTTGAAAAACAGATCGCCGTCGGGCAGGCCGGTCAGGGTGATGGCGTAGCTGGTGGTCAGCGTGCCTTGATTGGTTACGTCGAGGCTAAAGCTGGCGCTGTCGCCGAGCAGGATGGCCTGGACATAAGGGGTGAAACGGCCGTTGACCCGATGTTGCGCCACTGTACAGGATTCACCGCTGAGCGCGTAAACGGCTGTGGCCAGATCGGCAACTGCCGCCAGAATATCCTCATTGGTTGTTTGCGCGGCGAGGGTGGCAACGGCCGTTGTCACCTCAGCCAGCGCCGGCAGCGCCACAGGCGAGGCATCCTGAGTGGCATAACTGACCAGCGACCCACCGGCGGCCACAACCTGGTCGCGCAGCGGCAGCGGACAGTCGCCCCACTCACACCAGTAAGAAAGTTCATCAACGGCCGTAGCCAGCGCCCGATAGGCGGTGTACAGCGTTGGTGACAGATCGCAGCGATTGGCCGCGTTTAGAAATGGCTCCGCTGCGGCAGAGACAATGACCAGCTCGGCGATAGCCTCCGGCGTGTAGATTGTATCGGCCACCGGGCTGCCAAAGAAGAGCAGACGGCTGCTGCGCGTGGGCGCATCATCTGTAGCGACCGTAATAGGAAAGGTGACGCTGCTGCCGGCCGGGATGTTGACCGGTGCGGGCAGCGGGCCAAAGCTGATACTGTCATCAAAGTTGTTGGCGGCAGCCGTCAGTTCAAACTCACCGGCGGCGTTGCCCACATTGTGAATGGTTACGTCGTATACGACAGAGGACGTGCTGGTGATGGCCTGACTGTCCGGCGCGACAGACACGTAGCTGAAAGGCACGGCCGGCATGATAAACATCTCGCTGGCGCTGGCGCTGAGGCCGTTTTCGTCCGTGGCCGTCACGTTGATGCTGTGGGTTGTGCCGGCGGTCGGCAGGCTGTCGGGCGTGACATAGAGGCCAATCTGCCCGGCGGCTCCGGCCGGTAGATAGAGCGTGGTATTGGTGCCGGACTCACCGGCAAGCAGCGTCCAGCCGGCAGGCAGGCCGCTGACGGACACATCATAGGTATGAGGCACGTTGGCCGGATTGGTCAACTGGATGATGTAGGCCGCGCCGAGAACCTGCGCCTGACCGGTGTTGATGAAACCCTGGTCGCTCAGCTTCGGACCCATCGGCACCGTTGTCAGCATATCGGGCACAATATCCAGCAGCAGGCCGTCGTAGGGGGTAACGGTCACGGCGTGGACGGCGCTGAGGATGAGCGTGGGGTAGCTGGTGGATTGGGCAGTGACGATTAGATTGTAATCAGCGGCGGCCGCACCAGAGGGGGGAACGGCCGTTACCTGACCCGCACTATCGATCTCCACCTGCCAAGCAGGCGGGGCCGCCACGGTAACGGTAAACGCATCGCTGAAGGTGGTGGCAATAACCACGTCAAACTGCACGGTATCCACCGGTGCAATTGTGCTGCTGCCAGGGGTTGTTGTCAGGGTGAACAGATCGCCACTGCCATTGAGCAGTACGCCGTCTGTGTCGGGCGTGGTCGCGTTAATGGCCAGCGAGCCGTCAAAATGTGCCAGCGCCAAACCGTCGCCCAGCGCGACCGGCTGGCCGCCACTGCTCAGCGAGCCGGTGGGGGCGGCAATTTGCAGGTCGGCGGCGGCCAGCGTCAGGTTGGCGCTGTTGGTGTGGTTAACGGCCGTTTGCCCCCCGCTCGCCCCCGAAACCAGCGGGTCCAGGGCGGCGGCGTAGAAAGAAAGGCCGCCGTCGTCTGTGGTTAGCTGGGTAAAGTCGGTTTGTAAATCGGCCGTGATTGTGCCGCCGCTGAGGCTGGCCGGTAGGCTGAGAACCGTGCTGGCGCTAGACTGCGTAAGCGTCACGACCGTGTTGCCGATCAGCAAATCGGGCAGCGGCGGGTCGTTTTCGTTCAGGTAGTTGAGCAGCGCTTCCATGGCCATGTAGCCATAATCAAGAAAGCCTTTGCTAATGCCCTGGCAGGTTAACGTGTCGCCCAACAGGCAGCCCAGGCCCTGGTTCATGTCGCCCAAAGCGTCATTGGCCGGGGTGCCAAAGTCACCCTCGCCGGTGGCTTTGAACAACTGCTGGCCAACAAAGTCAAAGGTAGCAGCCGTAGCCCCAATCATAAAGTCGGTCAGCTTGCCGACGGTGGTGCTGAAAATCAGGTTGCCTACAAATTCAATCAGCGCGTTGTGCAGCCCGTTTTCCATAACGCCGATGGTTTCGCCCGTTTCCAGATCGATTTCCCACCAGCCGATAGCCGGTTCGCCGTTGATCAGCGGCGCACTGGCGGGCACATTAATGATTTTGCCGTTGAGAACGGCCGTTGTAATCCGCGCTTCCGCCTCGGCGCTGAGACCAATAGTAGGCAGCAGGTCCAGGTTGGTTTCGCCGATAAACAGAAACTCAATCTCCTGTTCAGAAGCCGCCTGCATCACCTGGGCCGTCGTCAGCACATCGTCAGTGGTCATCGACGACAGTACCTCGCCCTCCAACCAGGATTCATTGATGCCCTTGAACAGGTTAAAACCAAACGTAGCCGGTTCACCCTGGCCGGGATGAGCCATAGTACGCTCCAGCGTGGTACGCAGATCAACATTCATCTGCGCCGCATCATCCGCAACTTCGTGAGAGAGAATAATCAGGCGCGGGGCGTCGTGATAGGCTCTTACAAACAGCGCGTCTTGAGCAACCTGACTGGCGCGGCCGGCCGCTTCGGCAAAGCTCAAGTTAACCCCATTGAGCAGCAGGCCCAGATTGCGCTGGTAACGAGCGCGGATTTGGGCCGCTTCGGTCTGCTGGGCAGCCGTCAGGGGTTCCAGATCGGCCAACTGCTGCATCTCGGCCGTATCGGCGGCCAAAGCAGCATTCACCTGCGTCAGTGCGGCACGGCGCGTTTCAAAAGCCGTAGTCGGCACCAGATTGGGGAAAATCGCAATTGAGTAAAGGTCTAATTCAGAGAAGATGCTGGGGCTATCACTGCCCAGAGCAAATTCTGGCGTACCGCCATAGGTGCGAATTTCATAGCCCAGGCGGTCTTTCAGCGTCCGTTCAAAGTGGGTGACGTTGCCGTCAATATCTTCAATGGCAAAGCGCAGCCAGGCGCCGGTAACGAAGGTTGTCGCCGCCGGGAAATTGGTAATTAACTCCTGGTAACTCTCGCCCAAGATAACTTCGTCACTGTCTTCCATATAAAGGAAGGGGCTATACGTATGGATTGTATTGGCAAAAACCAGGCCACCCTGGCCTTCGCTGGTAACCTGGTGGGCCAGAAGGACCGATGAGGTGGCAATTTCAACCGTACGGAAGGTGTGCGACAGGAAGGTTTCACTTTGCCCCAGCCAGTTGGCGTTGAATACGTTGTACATTTCGACGTCCAGATCGAAGGTTACTTTGGGGCGAAATGAATCAGGCACTTCGGCGATGCGGTCGGTGCCGGCGATAGTCGGCGTGGCAAACTGCTGGCCGATGGTGGCATTGGCAAAGCTGGGGTCCAGATCGGTCCAGGCCCCGTCAATGTGCGCCTCAACCCACCAATGGTCCTGTACTTCGGCGATCAGCGTGGCGTCATTGACCGGATCGCTGATGGGCAGCTCGGTGGCCACCTGACCCAGAATAGCGGTGGGCGCGGGGAACATGCTGGCAATCAGGGTTTGGGCATCGGCCGTGCTGAGCGTGCCGTGCCGGTAGCGGGCGGGAATGCCGCTGGCGCGCAGCATGGCGATCAGCAGATTAGACTGGTCCAGGCTGTTACCGGCACTGCTCCATAACGTGCCGCGTGTACCGCGCAGCGAGCCGCGATACGCCTCGTACTCCAGGGCGCGGGCAAAGGCAAAGATAGCGGCCACATCCCCTCCGGTCTGGGCCACGGCTTGCAGCATCTCAATGTCGCCGGTGTTGGCGTCGATGGTGCTGAGAAGCCAGTCGCCAAAGGCGGGTGGCAGGGCTAACGCCGGGGCCGCCACGGCCGTTACCGCCTCACCATTTAGGGAGGCCCAGCCAGCCGCATTCACCAGCGGCGTGGCGGCGCTGATGGCGGCCGGCGTGGTGGCCGTAACGACGATGGTGGCGCTGGCCTGTGGTGGCAGGTGTTCAAGCTGAAAAACAAAATCATCGCCGTCACCGTCGGCCGGCTGGCTGGTGGCGATGATGTCGCTATCGTCGGTGACAGTGGCTACGAGGATGACGTTACGCAGCGTGTGGGGATCGGCGGTCAGATCGAAATTGGCCAAGGCGTCAACCAGCTCTTCCGGCGTGGCATTTTCGGGTACGTCGGGCATAAGCTGGGGCGAGAGGCTGTTCTGAATGGTGTAGGTGATGACCACCTGGCTGCCCAAATCGACAAAGCTGGACTGGGTGCGGGCCACCGATAGGGGCTGGCTAAGATTGGCTGGTTGGGTGGCGGAAACGGCCGTTTCCATAACCGATACATCTGCTACCTCTGACTGGCGCATGCCACTGGGGAACTCGGCAGCAACGGCCGTTGACGGCCGCAGCGTCAGCGTAGGCACCAGCGTTTGCAGCAGCAAGCCTAGCGTTACTAAAATAGAAAGGATACGTTGCGTTTTGGATGGAGTAGTCATGTTCTGTCCTCTGCTAAAAAAGATCGGTAAAGTGCATCGGGCATGGTCAGGCCGGTGCGGTCTGACCACCTCATCAATAGGATAAGGTGATAGCGATCCAATAACGATCCAAAAGTCGTTTTGTTGGCAGGGGACAGTTGGGCAATTGCCCTAATAAAGGTAACTACTCTCTGGAGATTAGACCAATTTTACTTACCCAATTGCTGCATCCACTAGAGCAAATTGGTCCAATCTGGCTTGGTAGTTACTCAATGTCATTAAGTTAAAGATTTGTGGTCTTTATTGGTAAACTTCTCGGTCAGCAAATTTCTGACCGGAGAATATCAAATGGAACCGCAAATTGAGAAACAATACCAAGGTTTATTTGAACATTTACGTCACATTCTTGAATCAAACGAGTTTATGACAAGACATCGGCAAAAGGAAACAGCTTTTACCCGTCGCCGTTGTCTCACGTTTGTTGTCGTGGTTCTGTTGTTAATCAATATGATAAAACGATCCCTGCAAGACGAGTTAGACGAATTCTTCCGAGCGCTTTCGGGAGACAAGATTGCTCAACGCTGTGTCAGCAAAAGCGCGTTCAGTCAGGCACGGCAGAAGCTGAAGTATACCGCTTTTATCGAGTTAAACGAGGCTCAAGTAACTTATTTCTATGACCACTTTGAGCCAGAAAAATGGTATGATTACCGCTTATTGGCCATTGATGGCTCTTTAGTGGATGTGCCAGACACAGATGTGAATCAACAAAAGTTTGGTCACTGGGGTTCCCGTCATGGTACTGGTCACGCCAAAGGGCGTGTATCACAGTTGTTTGATGTTCTTAACCAGGTAACGGTCACCGCTACGCTGGTACCTATCGCTGATGGAGAACGAAAACTAGCTACTGACCACTTGGCGTATGTTGGCCCTGGTGATCTTTTGCTTATCGACCGAGGGTATACAGCATTTTGGTTCTTTGCCGCTATATTGAACCGGGAAGCTGATTTTTGTGCCCGCTTGGAAGTCACTAAATGGAAAGTAGCACGCCAGTTTATCGCTTCTGGTGCGGCCGAAGCGATTCTCCAGCTAAAGCCTGGCAGGGAAGCCAAAAAATTGTGTCGCCAGTTTGGTTTACCGGTTACACCGCTAACGCTGCGCTTCATACGGGTCGAATTGGACAACGGCACAGTCGAATGCCTAGTCACCTCTTTGCTCGACCAGGTTCGTTTACCATATTCACTTTTTAAGGAACTCTATCAGCAGCGTTGGCCTGTGGAAGAGGATTACAAACGTCTCAAGGCTCGCCTTGAGGTCGAAAACTGGTCTGGATTGTCGCCAGAATCTGTCTTCCAGGACTTTTATGCTGCTTTATTCACCAAAAACCTGGCCGCCATTTTAGCTCAGCCTGTGCAACCAGTTTTAGCCGTTACGACCACGGACCGGAAGCATCGTTACCAAGTCAACATGACAAACTTGATTTCAAAGCTGAAAGATACGGTCGTGTTTTTGTTTTGGGACAACCAGATTCGGCCGTTGCTTCATCGTTTGTGGGAGCAAATGATGCGGACTATCGAACCGGTTCGACCAAGTCGTTCTTATCCACGTAATCATAAGGTTCGCCGAAAGCGATACTCGATGAATTACAAGTCTACTCGTTAACTTAATGACATTGAGTTACCAGTAACCAGTAATCGGTTTAGCAGTAATCGGTTTTCAGTTTGCGACTGGAGAGTCACGCTTCACGCATCACGTTTCACAGGATAATGTTATGCCACGATTTGAATACATGGTTTGCGCCCTGCAATTTAACCGCGTTACCTTTGTCAACGGTGACTGGCAGGGCAGCCAGCCGCTCGATCCCCAAAATCCGAGCGAATCTTTTGCCAGTTGCCCTACCGTTTGGGACTATCTGCAAACGGCCGGGCAGCAGGGCTGGGAACTGGTCACTGCTCTGGAACAAACGGCCCCGGATGCCCAAAAGATGCAGACGCTTTATTTGAAGCGGGTTGCCAAAAATTAGTGCGTAGCCTGACCCGGCTGCGTGGCCTGTTATACAACACGCTTTTCTGCCTGACTGAGTCTGGCATTGGCCAGGCGGTTAAGGCTGATCCCTGCTTCGGCCGCCTCGATAACCAGGCGACGGTGTAGCTCAGGAGGACTTTTCTCTGCGTTAAAATTCAGTATACCAATTCCCCACGCAGAAAAGCGGCCGTTTTTTCTTGCTGTGGATTAGTAAACAACTGCTCCGTGGGGCCGATTTCCACCAGGTGGCCGCTAAGTAGCAGGGCGGTGCGGTGGGCCAGCCGTCGTGCCTGGAAGATGTTGTGGGTGACTAATACAACAGTAGTGCCCTTCGCCTCATTCTCCTGCCGCACAATCTGCTCAATCAGCCCCACGTTGTAGGGGTCCAGGTTGGCCGTTGGCTCATCCAGCAGCAGCACGTCGGGCCGAATGACCAGCGCCCGCGCCAGGGCCACCCGCTGTGCCTCCCCGGCCGACAGTTGGCCGGGACGATGCTTTTCCAGACCGGTCAGCCCCAGCCGCGCCAGCAGTTGTTCCAGTTCGGCCGTGGCTAGAGATTGGCCGCGCAGCCGCAGCCCGTAGCGAATATTGGCCACCACGCTCCGGTTGAGCAGGCCGGGCGTCTGGAACACAGTCGTCACGCGGCGGCGAATATCGAGGGGAATACGGCCGTTTACCCCCATCCTATCAAACAAAATCTCCCCCGTTGCCGGTATTTCCAGAAAGTTCAACAGGCGCAGCAGCGTACTCTTGCCCGCCCCGCTCGGCCCTACAATTGCCAAAATCTCCCCCTTGTTGATGGTTAGCTGGGGCAGGTTGAGGACAGAACGACCGTTATACACCTGTGTGATGTTGGTCAGCTTATACAAACCCATGCGAATAGTTAATTTGTGAATTGCTGAATTGTTGAATGGTTAATTAACCATTCAACCATAAGTATCAACTTAAGCCAACTGCCTGTTTAATTCGACCGTTTTGGGAGTTTTAGTGGCAATTCCCATAGTCGCCACTATGTCCACAAGTAGTTGGAAAATATGATCCACCCTATGAA
>SLGK01000162.1 GCA_007123775.1 Anaerolineae bacterium
AGACCCCGAACCAGCTATGGCCTCTTGGCGAAAGTATTCACAACCAGACATCAGGCTCTCTTGCATCGAGTGGTTATGAGTTTGTCAAGGTTCAATAATATGAGATTTGTCAGTCAATCAGGAATTAGACCCTGAAAGTAAGCCTGAAAATCACCCCAGCGCTGGCTCATTTGCGATCTGGCCTCTTTGACCGTGGCATCTTCTTCGCCACGCCGCCGCCAGCGCCACAGGCTGAGCAGCACGTGGCGCACGCTGCCCACAACCTGCCGAGCCAACTGAAGCAGCGGGCTTTCATTCGTCTCTTTTAGTACCAGGTGCAAGGCTTCGGCGGCCAGAACTACTTCTTCCTGCGAATGATCCAGATAGCCGGCCCGCATCATATAATCCAGCAAAAACGCTCGATGCCAATAGGTATTGAGGTTATCGACCGCTTCTTTAATAGCCAAGAAGTAAAGTATCTTGCGCGATAGCTTTTTAAGGAAGGTGTAGACCAGCTTTATGGGCCAGAGCAAACAGCCCCGCAGCCGGCCGGACCGGTTTCGGTTGAGTTCATTGAGGGTGGGGGTGTTTAGCTCACGGCCGTTTTTTAAAGCAATAGCCCGCACCATCCGCCGTCTGAATAGCCACTCAAAATAAAGATCAACCAGCGGCAGCGGAATCAGCGCTGCCAATCCGGCAAAGGTCGCGTCGGCATAAATTGCCCAATCAAAGCGTGGGGGAACTTTTGTCTGCGGCATTGTTCTAGCTGTGGCAATCGGCTAGTCACCTGCTATTGGCTGGTGCCAGGCGGGGTCTTCAAACCGCTGAATTTCCAGCAGGTAGCCGTTGGGGTCGTGCAAAAAACAGTGATAGATGTTGTATCGTGGATTGTGCCGGGGCGGGTTTTCAAAGCAGACGCCTTGCTCTTTCAGGTAAGCATACCAGGCGTCTACCTCAGACGAAACCAGGGTAATGATGATGCCGGCCGGCGACAAAGGCGCGTCCAAATGTTCACAAAAACCAAGATAGGCATCGCCGCCCGTGGCATAAATGCGACAAACATCCTGATCCAGCACCAAAGGCAGGCCCAGGGTGTTTTCGTAAAAATCGGCCGTTTTGTTGAGATCGGCCGTATGTAAAAACGTAACTTGTTGGCTGAACGTCGGTCTTTTCATACCTTGTAACATAACAAAGGCAGGCCAGACCGTCAATAGAGAAAACGGCTCTTTTCTGGCTAATCACTGTTAACAATAGCGGAGTTGATGCGCTGCGTAAGCCAATTCATCCCGAAAAGCAGGGTGGGCAATCGCGATCAAAGCCTGCGCCCGCTGCCGAATATTGCGCCCACGTAAATGAGCCACGCCATACTCCGTAGCCACTATGTGTACATCGTTTCGTGTCGTGACGACGCCTGATCCTTCGTAGAGTGTGGGCACAATTCGACTCACCTGGCCCCCCTGAGCTGTAGACAAAAAGGCTATGATAGGCAACCCACCAGGAGAACGGGCCGCGCCGCGCACAAAGTCTACCTGGCCCCCGGCACCACTGTAAAACCGCGTGCCAATTGAGTCGGCACAAACCTGGCCCGTTAAATCGACCTGCACGGCCGAATTGATAGCCACCATCTTATTGTTCTTGGCAATGTTAAAGGGGTCATTGACATAATGGGTGGGCTGCATTTCGATCATAGGGTTGTTATCGACGAAGTGATAGAGTCGCTGAGTGCCGAACAAAAAGCCCGCCACGATCTTGCCAGGGTGAAATGTTTTCTTAGCACAGGTGATAACCCCATCTTCCACCAGATCAATCACGCCATCCGAAAACAGTTCGGTATGTACGCCCAGGTTTTTGTGATTGGTCAGACACTGCAGCACCGCGTCGGGGATATTGCCAATGCCCATTTGCAAGGTAGCCCCGTTGGGAATCAATTCAGCGATATGTTGCCCCACCATCAGGTGTTCAGGAGATGTGCCGCCTTGCGGAGCTTCCGGGATGGGGTGGTCTGACTCAACAATGTAATCTAATCGGCTGACGTGGATGAAGCTGTCGCCATAGGTGCGGGGCATCTGCTTATTGACTTCGGCTATAATGATCTTGGCCGCTTCGGCGGCTGGTTTGGTGGTGCCCACCTCAACGCCATAACTGCAAAAACCATGCTCATCGGGTGGCGAAAGCATAATCAGGGACACATCCAGCGGCAGGGTGCCGTCACGAAACAGGCTGGGGATGTCTGACAAAAAAATCGGGGTAAAGTCGGCCCAGCCGCCGGCGACGGCCCGGCGCACGTTGCCACCAATAAAGAGGGCGTTGACGCGAAAGTGCTTTTTGTACCGCTCGGCCGCATAGGGGGCGTCGGCAAAGGTGAGAATGTGTGTCAGTTCGACGTTTTCGAGTTCAGGGGCACGCGCCACCAGGGCCTGCATGAGCGTGGTGGGCACACCGGCCCCACCACCCATATACACTCGATTGCCAGATTGCACGACGGCCAGTGCGTCGGCCGCGCTGGTTACTTTTTGTTGGTATATTTTTTGCCAGTTCATGCCAGTAGACTACTATTAAAGAGGATTGGTTTACAGTAATAAATGTCATACGCTAGATAGGATAATTGGCAATGACTGCTTCAAGGAACATAATGGACGACTATAATAGTAAGACGTTTTGGGACCAGCGCTATGAGCAGGCCAACACGCCCTGGGATTTGGGCGGCCCGTCGCCGCCATTTGCTCGCTGGCTGCGTGAAGGCAACATGACGCCGGGCAGACTGTTGGTGCTGGGAGCTGGGCGCGGGCATGATGCGCGGCTGTTTGCGCGAGCCGGTTTTGAGGTAACGGCCGTTGACTTCTCCGAAACGGCCGTATCTGCCATGCGCTCCCTAACCGACCCCAACTTACCCATCGACATCGTTCAGGCCGACATCTTTGACCTGCCCGCCAGCTATGACCAACAATTTGACTACGTGCTGGAATACACCTGCTACTGCGCTATCGACCCCAGCCGCCGCGCCGATTACGCCGACCTGGTACGCCGCGTCCTCAAGCCGGGCGGCCAATTGGTTGCTCTCGCCTTCCCCTTGTGGGATCGGGAAGGTGGACCGCCTTTTGCCGTCTCGGTGGCAGAAATGGTGCAACTGTTTAATGACAGAGGGTTTGAGCTGGCCCACCGAGAACGGCCGTTTGATTCAGTCCGTCCCCGTCAAGGCAATGAAGAATTACTGGTGCTGGAGAGAAACATAGTTTTTCCCCGCTTTTCTCCGTGAAACTACTTCGGCTGCGCTCAGCACAAGTCTGCGTGTCCTCCGTGCATCTCCGCGTAACTGCTTTTGGTTGTGGCTACGCCACTTTACGCACTACGTACTACGCACTACGCGCTACGTCCCATGCCTTTTCGGCCGCTTCTTGTGCCTGGCGCACACAGTCAGGCAGGCCAATGCCGCGATACGGGCTGCCGCTGACAAACAGACCGGCCGGCAGGTCGGCCTCAATGGCGGCCACCCGCTCCAGATGACCCACGTCGTATTGGGGCGTGGCATCGGGCCAGCGGTAGATGCGATGGAACAGCGGCTCAGCCCGAATACCCATCAAATCAGCCAGTTCGGTCCGGGCCAGCGTCAGGATGGTCTCATCCTCTAATTCGGGCATGTGGGGACTGCGTGTGCCGCCAAAAAAGACGCGCAGCAGTACGTGACCGTCCGGGGCGCGGTGGTCAAACTTGGTCGAAGTCCAGGTAATGGCGTTGATGGAGCGGGCTTCGTGGCGGGGAATGACCAGCCCAAAACCGTTGAGGGGGTGGTCCACATCTGCGGCCCGGTAGCCCAGGGAGATTGTGCCAGTGCTGACGTAGCGAATGGCTCGCAGGTCGGTGGCCGCGTTGGGGGCCATGTCCTCTAACAGGTCAGCGGCAGCGTAGGCGGGGATGGCCAGAATGACGCTGTCGGCCGTTAGTTGTTCGCTTTCATTGAGGGTCAGGCGAAAACGGCCGTTTTCCATTTGCACCAATTCGGTCACTTTTGTTTCCAGCCGGCACTCACCCGTCAGGCGCGAGCGCAGGGCGTCGGTTAAGGAAGCCATCCCATCCCGCATTGAGATGAAGAAGGAGGGGGGTGGTTTGGGGCGCGAACGGCCGTTTTCACCCCCCTGTTGGGCCGCCTGCCGCCGCAGCTGCTTGGCCGCCAACATCCCGCGAATCAGACTGCCATGCTTCTCTTCCAGGTCACGAAAGCGGGGGAAGGTAGCCAGCAGGCTCTGTTCCTCCACATCCGCATTATAGATGCCCGATAGCAGTGGTTCGGCCAGCTTGTTCAGGGCCTCTTGCCCCAGCCGGCGGCGCACAAAATCCCCCAGCGACTCATCCTGCCCATCACGCTTGGCCGGAATGAAGAAATCCAACCCCATGCGGATTTTACCCGGCCAGCTAAGCAGCCGCGATTTCAGAAAGGGGGTGATAGAAGTGGGCACAATCAGCATCAAGCCTTCGGGCATCGTCACCAACTCCCCATTGTTGAGGATAAAAGTCTGGCGCCGGTCGTCGTTGGTGGGCAGCAGCTCATCCGCCAGACCCATCTGACGCACCAACTGCCAGGCCCAGGGCTTTTGGGTGATGAAGGAGTCGGGTCCCCCCTCAACGATAAAGGGCTGGTCGGTAAACTCGTCCACCGTTTCCGTTTTGACTTTGCCCCCCCACTCGCTGCCCGCTTCCAGTAGGGTGTAGGTAAGGGATTGGTTGATTTTTTCCGCTTCTTGCTGTAAATACCAGGCTGCGCTCAGGCCGGTTATACCGCCGCCGATTATAGCAACATGGACATCTTGGTTAAATTGCATGGGTTACATCTCTTTTGCGTATTGCCTACTTCGTGTTGCGTAACTGCTTTTGGTTGAGGCTGCGCCACGTTATGTACGACGCTTCACGCTTAAATTGGCCCCAATCATCAACAGGGCTATCAAAGTTGGTCCTAAACTGATCCAGGCGGCCAGGGTCAGTGCCCAACGTCCGCTCCAGGCGACCGGCCAGAGGCGGGTCAGGGGAATCAGGCTGAGTATAAGCAGGATGGCGGCGATGGTGAAAAGGAAACGGCCGTATACCCTTCCATCTCCCCATAAATCAAACGCCGCCGCCAGCAGCCCCAGGCTGATAAAGCCCAGCAGCAGCCAGTGCAAATAAGAAACCCGCAGCCCCATGGACGCTGCCCAATCAGCTATGCCAGGCACACTGGTGCTAAGTAAAGCCAGTCCACTCAATCCCATAAAAAGTAGGGGGATGCGCCAGGCTGTGCCCAGGCGCGGCCACAGTAGCCACAGGTAAAGCCACAGACCACCTGCTACCAGTATACCACCAAATCCGGCAACAATCCGCACGGCCGGTGGTACTAACCCTCCTGGCATACTGAGTAGAAAGATGACGGGCAGCCCCATGATGAGCAGCCCCTCGGCCCAGCCGCTTAATCGCTTTTCAACAAGCTGGGGTGTTTGGGCCACCATTAGCCCCAACAGAGCCAGGACAAACCAGCCGTAGCTAAACAGGTCCAAAAAGAGGTGGGTGAGGCCGCTGAGGATGGCAGGATTTTCGATTTGCAACGGCCGTGCCAACGCTAACCCCCAACCCCCAACAGAGGCCACTACCAGAAATCCCAGAGCCAGGTCCCACAATCGCCAGGCCGGTTGACGCGGTTGGCCCCATAAAAGCCGCCAGTACAGAAAGGCAAAGGCATACCAGCCAATCAAGTTAAAAAAGGAAGCGATAACGGCCGGGGGTAGTTGGGCCGTGCCGACGATGACCAGACCATAGCCATATTGTAGAAATGGTAGGTAAGCCAGCACCGCCAATATCAGCGTCAGGCCAATTACCAGCCCAAAGCGTCGCTGCCATTGTTGACGCAACGTGGCTTCCGGCAGGCCGCGCAGCAGGTGGACAGCAATCAGCGTCATCAGGGCGGGTGTGACCCAGCCATAATACATCAGGTGAGAATGGGCGTGGCGCACGTTGGTCAATTGCAAATCGGCCGGCAGGCCATGCAGCAGGCCAAAGCGGTATAAACTGCCGGTCAATCCGGCCACCACAAACAGCAGCAGCGCCGCCACCCAGCCCCAGCGCAGTTCTTGTGTTGTTTGACTAGAGGAGGCCATAATTTCTATTATGGCTCACTGACCAACGGCTGGTAGGGGCACAGTGGATCACTACCCAGCGGGTCGCCCGTAGAGGCGTAGGCACGGGCGCGGGAGCCGCCACAGATGTAGCGGTATTCGCATACACCACATTTGCCGGTAAACAGGTCGGGGTTGCGTAGCGAGCGGAAAAGGTCGCTGCTGCGGTAAATATCGACCAGGCTTTCTTCACGCACGCTGCCCGCTTTCAGGGGTAGAAAACCGCTGGGGTAGACCTCGCCCATGTGAGAGACAAAGACAATACCGCTGCCGTCACGAATGCCAAAGCCACGGCCAACGGGCATTTGGGAGATGGCTTCGTCGCTCAGGCCGCGCTGCCGCAAATTTCTGTACATCAGGCGGCGGTAATGGTGGGCTTCGGTTGTTTTTATCATGAAGGGGGCTTCATTTCGTATGTCCCACAGCCATTGGTGCAGCCGTTCGCTTTCCATCGGGCTGATTTCGGTCAGGGCTTCGCCGCGCCCGGTGGAGATGAGGAAAAATAAGGCCCAGCGCTCCAGACCCCACGCTTTAACCAGTTCGTAGATGTTGGGTAGATCAGCGAGCGTCTCATTCGTGACCATCGTGTTGAGCTGGACGGGCATTTCTACCTCACTCGCCATTTGGGCCGCGGCGGCCGTCCAGGCAAATGAGCCTTTGACGCCGCGAAAGGTGTCGTGGCGCTCTTCGGTAGAACCGTCAAGGCTGAGGCCCAGACTGAAGACACCGGCTGCTTTGAGCTGGCGCACGACGTCGGCTGTCAGGCGGGCCGTGCCGGCCGGTGTTACAGAGATAATGATGCCACGAGAACGGCCGTAATCAATCAGCTCAAACAAATCTTCTCGTTGCAGCGGGTCGCCTCCCGTGATCACCATGTGGGGCGGCCGGCGGCTGCCAAACGAGGCGATTTGATCAAAAAGATTCTTCACTTCGGCCGTATCCAACTCCAGCGGGTTGCGCCAGGAAACTGCCTCAGCCCGGCAATGGACACAGGCCAGGTCACAGGCTCGCGTTGATTCCCAGTAAATCAACATTGGCGCCTCGTCAAATGCAGTACGGCTGGTCAGGCCAACAGGTTCGGCCCGTTGTATAGATGCTGTTTCTGCAGCAAGGTTGGGAACTATCGACATTATTCTTTCTCCTCTGGTTTGATGCAATTGCCGAAATCGGACCGCTATATTTCCGGCTCGATTCCTCAGTGTCGATTTTAATCACCTTGATTCTAATCGCCCCAAGTATAGGCAGAGAGGTCTGTAGGCAGCAGTGCCGGGTGTCATTAAGTAAGGGTGACAATTGCCACCTTCATTGTGTCCATCAGTTTCACTTCATACCTTAATGAAAAATAAATCGGACGGCCGGCATAAACGGCCGTTGTCCAGAGAGCGTCACCTGTGAGCCTCAGCTCGTTCCTTGATTGCATACCCAATTTGACGAGTTTTTGAAATTGCCCTTGACATGGGGAAACGGCCGTGATATGATCCTCATCACAGTGTCGCCACAGCAATGTGAACCACTGAAACAACTAAATTACCAATAGGCGGACTGACGGCTTAGCAGAACACGGAGTCGTCAGTTTTTTGTCGCCGGTAATTATTGATAGTTTACTGAATTATGTAAACTGTAATTTCTACCTTAACAACTGAAAAGTGACAGAAACAAGCGGAACCCAGCAATACTTTTGAAAGAGAGTAATTGCGGAAAAAGCAGAAAGCCAACCTGTCGAAAGGTAGGAAGGCTGGAAAGCAAACAC
>SLGK01000249.1 GCA_007123775.1 Anaerolineae bacterium
GTGGCGAAGTGGCATAGTGGCGTGACCGTCATCGGATTTTTGCTCTGGCAACTCGGTGCTTCTGTGTTAGCTTTTCAGCATGTACACAGCCTTTAATTATTCAAAAACTCGACCACGGCGGCCACAAACGATTCCGGGCACTCTTCCTGGGGTACGTGGCCGCAGTTGGGGATGACGACCAGGGTGGCTTGCGGTAGCGCTTCGGCCAGACGAATGGTATCGGCCGTAGGCACAATGCGGTCGTCGTCGCCGGTAATGAGCAGAATAGGCAGATCGGGCGGCAGTTGGTCTAGCTGATCGGCCAGATTTAGCTCGCGGCTGACTTTGGTCAGCTCCCACAGGGCCAGGTCCCAGTTGTCGGCCTGTAAGGGGCGGCGATAGCCTTGCCAGGCGTCGGCCGGGATAACGTCGGGGTTGTGCCAGGAGCTGCGGGCCAGATTGTCGCCTTGCCCCTGGAGCGTACGGGCCAGCAGGGGGCCGAGGCGATCAAATTGGGGCAGGGCGAATAACGGCCGTATCCAGCCCGGCGCACCCCCACCCGTATAGACGGCCGGGGCTACCAGCACCAGCCCGCTGACCCGCTCCGGGTGGCGAAGCGCGGTATACAGGGCAATGGTCCCGCCGGCCGAATTGCCGACCAGAACGGCCTGCTCTACGCCCCAGGCATCTAGCAGGGCGATGGTGAGGTCGGTTTGGGCTTCGGCGGTGTAGGGGTTTTGGTCGAGGGGCCAGTCGGGGGGTAACGGCCGTTCTGTCAAACCAAATGCGGGTCGGTCAAAAGCCCAGGGGGTGGCAACGGCCGTTAGCGGTTCGCCCACCATGCGCCAGGTAAAGGTGCTGGCCCCAAAGCCGTGCAGCAGTAGCATATCGGGTGGGCCATCGCCCCAGCTCTGGTAATGGACTGAGACACCGTTGGCTGTAATGAAACGGCCGTCGTCATCGGCCAACATCTGCGGCGGTACAGTCCCCGTTAGCGGCGGCACCGGGATCAGAAAGGGACCAACGGCCAATATGAATAGCAAGCCCAGGCCCACCCACAACAGAATTCTTCGCCAGGATTTCCCCTTTTTTACATTATCGGTCATACTATCATCCATGCTTACAATGCGGACAGAGATCGGAAACCTTTAACGCTTCATCCTCCGTCTTCGGTTTGCCGTTATGACAAGACTATAGCAACATATGGCCTGTAGGCAAAGGAGCAACATGAGCGAACAGGGCAAAGTAGCCGCTTATCTGGATTTGCTGGACGCGCAGCACCGGGAGGTGTTTGCGCTGTTGGGAGGTGTGCCGCCAGAGAAGATCTGGCAACGGCCGTTGCCGGGCGAATGGTCGATTGGGGAGATTTTGGACCATACGCGCATTTTGAACCGCTCCTTTCGGCGGCTGTTTCAGGTGGTGTGGCTGCTGCTGTGGCCATTGGGCCATCTGCGGCGCGAACGGCCGTATCAGACAGACATTGACGATGTGTACGCCCGGCCTGATTTTCCCATGAGTGTGGGCTGGCTGTGGACGCCCAAACATACACCGACCAATCCGGTTCCGTTAGAGCAGTTGTATCGAGAAACGGCCGTTGAACATCAAAAAATCCGGGCCTGGTATGAGGCACGGGATGAGGCGGTGCTGGGCCATATCAACCTGTATGACCCCCCGATCGGCTGGCTCAACATGGTTCAGGCCCTTCGCGTTGCCGCCTACCACGACGCGCTCCACTTTCGGGATGTTAAGGAAATGGTGCGTAGCGCGTAGTCCTTTTTTCTACGCACTACGCACTACGCACTACGCACTACGCTATCACGTATTCTCCAACTGCGACACATGGTTACGCAAGCTGGCGATCTGGGCTTCGGTGGCGGGGCGGTTGCTCTCGACGTACTGTTTAAGACCGGCCAGGAGGGTAACGGCTAACTCTTCGTATGGTTGCCGCAGCCTAAAGCGATAAACCAGCCAGCCAATCAGGCTGCCGCTCATGCCGATATTTAACGTCAGGGCCACGCCCGTGCCCATGTGGGCTGACGTGAGGGCATATTCGGTCGTTTGCCAGGCCACCAGCCCGGACGGGTTTTCCAGCGTCAGGGCCAGGCGCTGCTTCTCGTTCCACATGGCTACCCGTTCTACCCAGAGCCAATCATCGCCATGTACGCGCCGTCTGGCTCCGCTGCCGCTGGTTTGCTCCGTTAGCAGTTCTACCTGCTGGGCCAACGGATACCATTTTGGCAGCGTCTCTAAATCACTAATCACATCCCAAACACGGCCGGGGCCGGATTTAATACGCACGAAGCGCGTTACTGTTGGCATAGGTTTATCCTTGTAGTGTCTTTAATTCGAGATTGCAAAAGTTTGGCAGACTGTTGTAATCTGCCCTAATCTAGCCCTCTTGCGCCCGGCGTTGGGCCTCGTCGCCGGGTGTTTCCGCTTCGGGGGCGGTCTCTTCTTCGATTTCCTTCAGCGTAATGCGATGGTAGGCTTCGGCATATTTGAAACCAACCTTTTTGCCCGTTTCGGCCGTCCACTGGCGCATTCGTTCCTCCGGATCCCAATCCTTCATCTGGCTTTTGTGCTGTTTGAGCGCGGTCAGCTTGGTATCAATCGTCTCGGAAATATCAATATAGCAGTTTGATTCGCGCCGGCCGAAGGAGATGTAGACGTAGTTGACCTTGTGGGGTTCGTAGCCCTCTTCCAACAGTTCGGGGAAGATGAGGGGAGAGTCGGCGCAGGGGAAGATGGCTTCCAGGGCCACCTGGGCGGCGGCGCGGTGGTCGGGATGGTTGATGTAGCTATCGCTGTAGTAGAAGTTGGGGTCGCCACAAACCACGACGTTGGGCTTGTACTGGCGGATCAGGCGCACCAGCTTTTTACGCAGGTCGAGCGTAGGCTGTAACATGCCGTCCGGTTCGCCCAGGAAGAGGCAGCGGGCGCCGACAACGTTGGCCGCGTTGGTCTGCTCCTCGCGCCGGATTTGGGCCAGTTTAGCGGCCGTCATGCCTCGCTCGTGGCTGCCGATGTTGCCGTCGGTCAAGACGACGTAGGTAACGTCGCAGCCGTTTTTGCTCCACAAAGCGGCCGTGCCGGCCGAGCCAAATTCAATATCATCAGGGTGGGCAAAGATAAACATGGCCCGTTGGGGGATGAAGGTGGAACTCACTGTAGCCTCCGTGTTTGGCACGTATTGCGTAGTGCGTAGGGGGTCAGGCCGCTTTGCTACGCACTACGAACTACGCCCTACGTAAATTGAATCGGGTGAAACAACCTCTGGTCAAATTGGTCAATGCGATCAGGACCGAGGGCGGTCAGGGCTTCCTGCACGGCCGTTGCGTCCTGGCGCAGTTTATCAATGTTAAGGCCACGACAGACGGCAGGCAGGGGGTCGAGCCACTGGCGCACGCGCAGCAGCATTTTGAGCGCGCCGCGGTAGTTGCCCCGCTGAATCTGGTAATAGGCAATGCCCACCTGCAAAATGCCCCGGTACAGGTCGCGGATGCGTCCCTGCTCGGCCATCCAGGCTTCTTCCAGGTCGTCGTGGCATTGATAGAACTCGCCCTGGTTGAACATTTCGATGCCGCGCCGGGCCAATTCAGGCAGCGGTTCCTGGCAGGCGGCGTCTAGCGCGTCGTAGTCGGGAATGCGGGCGTATTTCTGGAAAAGCTGGCCCATGTTGGCCGTAAATTGGGAGCGAGCCAGAACGGCCGTTGCCCCTACCGCTTTGGCCCGTTTCATCCGTTCCACATCCTCATGGGGACCAAAGCAGAGAACAGGGATGCGGCGCGTGGCCGGGGAAGACCGCAGCATGGTAATCCACGGTTCCCAGGGAATAGCCTCGTTGGTCAGGTCGAATAAGAGCAGCGCGGGCTGCCAGGCAGCCAGTTTTTGGAATAGCTGCCCTTCACGGCCGTGCAGCAGTTCGCCTGGCCGTTCGGGGGGCGCGTTGGGGTCGACATCGCCCACATCGCCAGCCCGTTCGATCCATTCAGTGCGGTAGCCCAAATGGTTGGCCACGTTGGCAATGCGGGTAGTAAACATCAAATTGGCCACAAAAGCAACCAGTAGGGGGGTATCCCGTTTCGTTTGTTGGGTCATAAGAATCCTCTCGCCATTTATTGTAGCAGTTATGGCTATTACTTCTACCCTAAAACGGCCGCATCGTCACCTTATTTGACCAGTTACTTATCGAAAGTACGCCAACAAATCTTACGACGCTACATTTCGGTCCCAGAAAGGATGCTAAGAGGGATTGGAATTGTTGATAAGTATGGTAGGATCACGGGCTATGAAAAGGCGGATGCTGTTACTTTTACTGGCTTTGCTTCCCTGGCTGTTGGGCTGTGATACGGTCGTTGACTTGTTGACTTTTGACGGGCCGGCGGCGGTGGCAACGGCCGTTGATCCCAACGAGGCTGAGACAGACGATCCCACGGCCATGCTTACCACGCCTGTGACCCAAACGGCCGAGTTGCCCCCTGTGCCCACGATCACCGCCACGCCTACTCTGACGCCCACGCCTGTGCCTACGCCATCGCCCGCCTTTGATCTGCCGGAACCGGGCCACCGCATGGTGCTGACCGACTCGTTAGCGACCGGCGAGCGGCATCATTACAATTTTGTGGCCACTGATCTGGGGACGATAACGGCCGTTGTCACCCCGTTTGATGGCTTCGATGTGGTTTTGGAAATTCGAGACGAGGCAGATGAACTGCTGCTGCTAGTCGATGAGTTTTTTGGTGAGGAACGGCTCACCTTCACCGGTCCGGAGCCGCTGGGCCGCTATGCGCTGGTGGTGCGCGGCTTTGAGGATGAGGCTGGCGACTACCGGCTGACGCTGGACGGCAACACGGGCATTACCCCTTTTCTGCTGGATGGGGATGAGATTTTGAGCGTGTTGGGGCTGGCCTCGCGGCTAGAGTATGCGATTCCGTTGAATGTGGGGCAGACGTTAACGGCCGTTATCCAACCCGACCCCAATTTAGACATCAAGCTGCAACTGTATGACCTGGACGAAAACCTGCTGCGCGAGGTGCGCGACGGCGGCCCCGGCCAGCCGGAGACGTTGAGCTACAGTTCGCTGGCCACTGGCGTCTACTTCCTGGTAGCCCGGACTGAGTTGGGCAATGTGGGCCAGTTTACGCTGCGGGTGGGGATTGAGTAGGATGGGGGGAGAAACGGCCGTTTGTTATTGAGCAAGGATTTAGAACTGTGCTCTTATGCAGGCAAGAGTGTAGTAGCGACAGCTAGGCAAAGCTGACGTAAGGTTGGTCACCTTTTGATAATTTAGATAGCGCATTTGACAGGCTGTAAAATAAGAAACCCATCAACTGCCGCTGTTTGTGCAAGTAAAGCAACCTGACTTTCGAATTCAGAAGGTGTTACATTATTCGCCTCTAACAATTCATACTGAGCCTTGTAGCCTTCAAATACATTACTTCGTGCGACAAGTTTTTGGAATGAGGGCATCACCCATTTTCTGTCTTGGTCTAGTTCAGTGAGTTTGACAGCCTTGTTTTCTCGGTTGAATATTTTACTGACAGAAGAGAATCTTTTGGTTCCTATTTTGCCATCTTGAGCATACCAAGATCGATTTTGTTCCCTTAGCTCATCAATCCACCGATACCCCTTTTCTTCTTGATAAGCAAAATCTAGCCACTCAACTAATACAAAAACCGGCACATCTTGTGCAAAATCGCTGAACAAGAAACGCTCTGGGTTCTCACCTAAAAGAAACTCATTCGCTATGCGTTGCGCCTGTTTTTTCCAAAACGTACTAGCCTCGTCCAAATCTCGATTGGCCATTTCTAACATCTTTAACTCAGCCAAACAACGTGCATGAGCCAATGAGGTTATACAAAAATACTCTTCATAAGCCATCGCTGTTTCAAGGGTTTCTGCGCCTGCCAATAGCTCCTTGTATTTGAGGTTTATCGGAGCGAGAATGTTCTTTGAGTTAAATAGCATCGTGTGGCGATGATCGAGATTTTTGATGGCGACAATATTCAACAAATCACGCAATGCAGCTCCTAATCTGGCGCGTTCCTCCAACTCCATTAAAGTACGAATCGCTTGGACTTCTTGTTGTATCTCATTTAACTGTCCTTCAAGGCTTTTCAGTTTCTCATTCAGGACCGCAAATCCAACTGCGGTTACAGCTAGATTTAAACCCGATAAAACCATTGTGCCCGTTGCGATTTGAAGCACTTGCTGCGTGGTTGCTGTCAGCGCATTGACCTGACCAGAAATTCCATGTAACTGATAGGTATTCACTGCGTCCAATGCTCTTGAAATTGGCGCAAGTATCGGCGTGCCAATTGTTTGCTCAGTAACCGGTAAAAGATGACGAATAATTTGGCCGGCATGTTGTGTGCCGGATGCCCCACGGATAACCCCACCATGTAACTTAAACTGTCCTGTCATCAATCCCGTCATTACATCTGGAGGAATAGCTCTAGTGACAGTTAAATTCAAGAGTGATTCGACCATTGTAATTTGCCTTCTTTCTTTACTAAAAACTCTCTAACAGTATATCAGCGTCTCGCCCTTGAGGGTTTATTGTGCAAAAATGCAAGATAGACTGCTTAATACCCCAAACTTATGCACAACCAGAGTATAGGACAACCGGTTTTCCTGGTCAAGTGTGCGTAGTGGCGTATGATCATTTTTTGTGGGGGATATGGTGTGGTTGGTTAGGGCGTGGCAAGCGGTATAGACCACCAGGATCATGGCCCATCTGTCCCGCCCCGGTCATAGTTGGGGTTGTTGATTGGGGTGGGTACGGCCGTTTGCCATTCTCTTCACACAGCCACACCCTTCCCTTAAATTTTATGGTGCTACACAGGCTAATCCTTGCTCTTTGATTTCACGTAGGCGTGCTGGCCCAATGCCGTTTACCCGGGTCAATCCATCAACGTCTCGAAAAGACCACTGAGTGCGTAGCACTATAATCTGGTCGGCGCGTTCGTCATCAATGTGAATGATGCGCTTAAGGTCTTCTTTGCTGGCGTGATTAATATCCACGCAGCCTACGGGAGGTGGCTGTGATGTTACTGTTGCAACTGGTGGTGGATCTTCAATATCCCCGCCTGAACTTTCATTATTATCTGAAGAAGATGGCTGCTGTGAAGGTATTGTTTCAACTGTAGTATCTGAAGAAGGTGGCTGTTGTGAAGGTGTTGTTGCAACTGGTGCAGGAGATAAATCGGTTATGGTAGGTATTTCATCAGAACTATCAATGTCTACTAAATCCGCACTGACCCATCCAGTTGTGCCATTTGGAAGTTGAATTTGAACCCAAGTTTGCCCTGAGTTAAATCCAGTTGCTGGTGCTGTTTCATCTTGATCTAGAGTTTGAATGACCGCGTAATTAGTTCCAGGGCCAGATCGAATGTTTACCCGTGTGCCTTTTACAGTAACATTAGGCAAGTCAGGTTGTGGAGTGAGTGTAGCTTCTGATGTTTGACCGAAGGAGGGTCTTTGGGGTGTTGGAGTGTAGGAGATTCTTTCGGGTGTCGGAGATAGTATCTCATCAGAATTCGATCCATTAGTGCTTGTAGGAGTAGCATCTCCTCCACAAGCTAACGCCGGTAAAGCCAACAACAAAATGAAAAGTAACAGATTGTAACGAAATCTCATAACCTTCCTCCAAGCTTGATGAGGCGCTCGAACCAACAACAATTCACGCGGTGCGGAGCTTACGGAGCCGCCGCATGAATCCTTGTTGAGCTAAGCCGCTACACTTTCGGGATAGCAACTTACCACACGACTTTTGCAGTGACATAAAGTTATTTTTCGACAGAACCTTTACAAACTGATACGCAATATAGCAAAATAATAGGGGAAGGATAAAATCCCACAAGCTATCACGCAGGAGGTATGGA
>SLGK01000132.1 GCA_007123775.1 Anaerolineae bacterium
CCGGTTCTTTTTGGAGGTATCCTGTGTACGCAATAGTTGAAAGTGGTGGCCGGCAATACCGCGCCGAAGAAGGTCACAGCTTCAGCGTCGAGAAGCTGCCTTATGAAGTCGGTGAACAGATAGAGTTGGATAACGTACTCCTTCTTGCCCAAGACGGAGAGATACAAATTGGCCAACCCCTTGTTCCCGGTGTTACGGTTATGGCTACCGTCGTTGAACAGTATCGTGGCAAGAAGATTTTTGTCTGGAAATATAAGCCCAAGAAGCGGTATCGTCGCCGCCAGGGGCACCGGCAGCAGTATACGCGCCTGCGTATTGACGCGATTGTCGCTGGTCACGAAGAAGAGGAATAAGCAAATAGTATGGGCACAAGGAGTCACCAGAATGAATAAAAAAATCTGCGTTCATCTGCGTGAATCTGCGTACCATTAAGGAGAATTTGACATGGCTCATAAGAAAGGTGCAGGTTCAACAAAAAACGGCCGTGACAGCAACTCAAAGCGGCTAGGCGTTAAACGCTTCGGTGGCGAGTACGTCATTCCCGGCAATATCATCGTGCGCCAGCGCGGCACCAAATATCGCCCCGGCAGCAACGTTGGTCTGGGTAAAGATTACACCATTTACGCCCTGGTTGAAGGTGAAGTCACTTTTGAGAACAAACACGGCCGTAAATACATTAGCGTCCAACCGGTTACGGAATAAGGGGATCAGGCTATGAAAAAAGAAATTCATCCCGAATGGTATCCTGATGCCAAAGTAATCGTCGAAGGCGAAGTGGTCATGACCGTTGGCGCGACCAAGCCCGAACTCAGCGTTGAAATCTGGTCCGGCACGCATCCCTTCTACACCGGCCAGCAGCGCCTGGTGGACACCGAAGGTCAGGTTGATCGCTTCATGCGCCGTCTGCGTAAACGTGAAGAGATTCAGTCTACCCTGGAAGCGGAAGAAGAACGGCGTGACATCACTAACTTCTCGGTAGAAGAGATGGAATTAGGCACACGCGCTACCAATTCGCTCAAAGAAGCCGGCGTAGAAACAGTTGGCGACGTCCTGGCCCGCCTGGAAGATGGCGAAGACGCGCTCCTGGCCATCCAGGGCATTGGCCAAAAGGCATTGATTGACATTAAGCGCTACCTGCGTGCTGAAGATTTGCTCGATTAGTACGCTTGCTTACTTGGAAGTCACACCCAAATTTGTTACAGTAAAGGGGTTCAACTTAATTGAGTTGAACCCTTTTTGTTTTGGTGAACCAGATTCATGATTCGTAATTCACAATTTGCCAGGGAGAGCGAATGGGAAAGCATTTACAAGGTCAGATTGAACTGATTTGCGGCAGCATGTTTAGCGGCAAAACCGAAGAACTGATTCGCCGGCTGCGTAGGGCCTTGATAGCGAAGCAGCAGGTGCAGGTTTTTAAGCCGATTATTGACAATCGTTACCATGTGGAGCGGGTCACGTCTCATAACGGGCTGGATTTTGATGCCCATCCGGTCGCCTCATCCCAAGATATACTGACTGCGCTTAACCCGGAAACGACCGTTGTGGCTATTGACGAAGTCCAGTTTTTTGATCAAGATGTGATCGAGGTTTGTGAACAGTTAGCCGAGGCGGGTAAACGAGTCATCTGCGCCGGGCTGGACATGGATTTTCGCGGCGTCCCTTTTGGCCCGATTCCCGACCTGCTGGCGCGGGCCGAACTGGTGGATAAGCTGCACGCCATCTGTGTCGTTTGCGGCGAACCAGCCAGCCGCACCCAACGCCTGATCGAAGGTCGGCCGGCCGCCTTTGATGATCCCGTTGTCCTGGTCGGTGCGGCCGAAGTGTACGAGGCTCGCTGCCGTCAGTGTCACGAGATACGTGAAACGTAAGGCGTAAAACGTAAGGGGTTTTTACGTTTCACGTTTTACGCTTTACGAAGTAGTTTAGCGATGGAGCAAACAATGAGTTTTCACAATCTGGCAAATGACGTACATTCTATTTTAATTGATGAAGAGCAGTTGCGGCAGCGGGTCAAGGAACTGGCTGAGCAGATAACGGCCGATTACGCCGACCAAGAAGATTTGCTCCTGATTTGTGTTCTTAAAGGGGGTTACGTTTTCCTGTCTGACCTGAGCCGGGCGCTGGCCCGCCGCCACGAGCTGGATTTCATGGGCATCAGCAGCTATGGCAAGGGCACGGCCAGCAGCGGCGCGGTGCAGATTATCATGGACCTGAAGCAACCCATTACCGGCCGTAACGTGCTGATTGTGGAAGATATTATCGACAGCGGCCAAACATTATCCTACATGCGACGCAACCTGTTAGCCCGGGGACCGGCCTCCCTGCGTATCTGCACCCTGCTCAACAAGCCGGAGCGGCGTGAGGTGGACGTGCCTGTTGATTACATTGGTTTTGACATTCCCGATGAATTCGTGGTCGGTTACGGCCTGGACTTCGGCGAAATCTACCGCAACCTGCCCTACATCGCCGTTCTCAAACCGTCTGTCTTTGCCCATTTGTTTGAGTAGAGAGTGTAGAGTACAGAGCCTAGCGTGTAGAGGGGGTTGAGCTAGAGTTAGAGGGCTGTATACTCTACTCTCTATCTCTACACTCTACACTCTATCTAATCCCTATGAGTGAGAACAATGAGACCCTCTCAGCCTACGCCGGCCGCTGGGTGGCCTTTATTGGTGACGAGATCGCCGGTGTGGGGCACACGGCCGTTTCTGCCCAACAAATGGCTCAGCGCAACCGGCCCAAAGAGCGCTCGCGCCCCTACTTTGTGGAGCAGGAGAGCGGCATCCGGCTGGCGCTGCCTGAACTACTGGGGGAGTTACGGCCGTTTCTATCCCAACACCCCCACGCCGTCTACCTGGTAGGCGGGGCCGTGCGTGACGCCGTGCGCGGCCAGGCCAGCCACGACCTCGACTTTGTGGTGGCTGCCGACGCCATTCGCCTGACTTTCAAGGTAGCCGACCGGCTGGGCGTGCCCGCCTACGTGCTGGACCAAGAGCGGGACATCGGCCGGGTGGTTCTGGCCGACACCACGCTCGATTTTGCCCGGATGCGGGGCACTTTGGACGATGATTTGCGGTCGCGAGATTTCACGGTCAACGCCATGGCCCTGCCCGCCAGCGCCCACTTCTATGAGAGTATCATTGACCCCTGCGGCGGCCTGGATGACCTGAAAGGTAGGCGGCTGCAACTGACCCACCCGGAGGCGCTGACCGCCGATCCGGTCCGTGCCCTACGCGCCGTGCGCCAGTCGCTTGAGCTAAATTTAGCCATGACGGCCGAACTGGAAACGGCCGTAACCACCACCGCCCCTCTCCTCTTCCAATCAGCCAGCGAACGGCTGCGCGAGGAGTTGAGCAAACTGGTCGAAGGTCCACAACCGGCGTCGGGCGTGGCCCTGCTGCACCAGTTGGGCCTGCTCACCATCCTCCTGCCCGATATGGCCAAACTGGACGGCCTGGAGCAATCGCCGCCCCACCACGAGCCGGTGCTGGACCATACCATTTCCGTATTGCGCTGGTTAGTTAGGATAGAAAGCGTGATTCTTGGCGACGGAGACCTGACAGGTTTGGAGCAATCTCCGATTGCCAACCTGTCAGGTCTCGCACTGCTACAAGACCATTTGCAGGCACACCTGACGCGGCCGGTTGACGGTGGCCTGACGGGACGTGGCCTGCTGCGGCTGGCGGCGCTACTGCATGATGTGGGGAAGGGGGAAACCAGGACAGAGGAAAACGGCCGTATTCGCTTCATCACTCACGAGGTAGTGGGGGCGGAGATGGCGGCACGGCGGCTACGCCAGTTGACCTTCAGCAAGGAGGCGGTGCAGCACATCAAGCGGATTGTCCGCAACCACATGCGCCCCTTGTCACTGGTGCAGGCACAAGGGGCCAACCCGTCGCGGCGGGCTGTCTACCGTTTTTTCAAGGAGAGTGAGACAGCTGGCGTGGATGTTTGCCTGCTTGCCCTGGCCGACCATCTGGCCACCCACGACGGACCGGGTAACAATCAAGAATGGGAAAAGCTGCTGGGGCTGACTGGCAGCCTGCTGGACCATTATTTTAACCAAAAAGAAACGGCCGTTTCCCCCCCACCACTCCTCAGCGGCCACGATCTTATCGAGGCACTTCAGATTAAGCCAGGGCCGGAAATCGGCCGTTTATTACGTTTATTAGAAGAAGCTCAGGCCACCGGGCAAGTATCAACCCGTGAGCAGGCTATCGAGTTTGTAAAGCAGGCAGCGGGGTAGCGGAGTGGCGGAGTGGCGGAGTGGTACAGTGACTTCGCCACCTCGCCACCTCGCCACCTTGCTCACCTGCGCAAATGATCCATAAACTCATTGCGCGTCATCGCGTTCTCTTTGAATGAGCCTATCATCGTGCTGGTGACCATGCGTGGATGCTCTTTCTTAACCCCCCGCATCATTGAACACATGTGAGACCCCTCAACGACCACCGCGACACCCTGCGGCTGCAAGACTTCATCGATCAATTCGGCAATCTGGCGCGTCATGCGCTCTTGTACCTGCAAGCGTCGGGCAAACATCTCTACAATACGGGGAATTTTTGAGAGGCCGATAATTTTCTCACTGGGAATATAAGCTACGTGTGCCCGGCCATAGAAAGGCAGCATATGGTGTTCACACATGCTAAAATATTCGATGTCCTTGACGATGATCATCTCATCATATTCCACATCAAACAAGGCCCCGTTTACCAGCTTTTCCGGGTCAACATCATAACCGGCCAGCAGCTCGTCATACATCTTGGCTACACGGTGAGGAGTACGTTGCAAACCCTCCCGTTCCGGATCTTCGCCGACATTTTCCAGAATAGTACGAACGGCCGTTTCGATCAGTTCTCTCTCTACAGTCATATTCTCCAAAGACGCCCCTTTGGTAGCCATTGTACCATTATGATGATGACTGTGACCATTTTTCCCAATTTGCTTTGCTATGCCGTTACCATTTAGCGGCAGTGTGGTTATGTTACTCATGATACCTCCTCACGTATTCGTTGGATTCAAAAAATCAGGACAGTTAATTCGCTGTGCGGGTTCAGACACCTTAAATCATAATAATCTTACCCACATGTTTCGTACAGCCTTACCAACATAGAGTATCGGCTTGTTCATATTTTGTCAATATATTATCTATATATTAGGGTCGCAAACTAGACAAACGCTCATATTACGCAGTGCGCTATAAAATCTATGCTAACTTGAAAAAAAAAGATATACTAGATGTCATGTGATGCATAGCGCGTGATAACTGCCAGGCATGTCATACGCAATACGCAACACAAAACAGGCAATGAATATATCATCTAACTGGAGGAATACCCCTATGACCCATGAGACATTAACAGTCACCGATAATCGCACCGGCAAAAGTTACGAGATACCCATCACCCATGACACTATCCGGGCCATGGATTTGCGTCAGATTAAAGTCAATGAAGACGACTTTGGTATGATGAGTTACGATCCCGCCTTCAAAAATACCGCTTCCACTAAAAGCACTATCACCGACATTGACGGTGATAAAGGTATTTTGCAATATCGTGGCTATCCCATCGAGCAGTTGGCCGAGCAGAGCACCTATCTGGAGGTGGCTTACCTCATTCTTAATGGTGAATTACCCACACAGGCCGAATTAGATGAGTGGACCCGCGAAATTACCCATCATACCCTCATTCATGAGAATGTAAAGCAATTGTTTGATGCCTTCCGCTACGATGCTCATCCCATGGGTATGCTCATTAGCAGTCTGGCCGCGCTGTCAACTTTTTACCCGGAAGCAAGCAACATTGGCGACATAAAGAGTCGAGACCTTCAAATCAAACGGCTCATCGCCAAAGCACCCACTCTGGCCGCCTTTGCCTACCGCCACAGCGTCGGCCTACCCTACAATTACCCTGACAACGACCTCAGTTACACCGGCAACTTCCTCAACATGATGTTCAAGATGGTCGAACCGCGCTACAAACCAGAACCAGCCCTGGAGCGTGCCCTTGACGTATTGTTTATTCTCCACGCCGACCATGAGCAAAATTGTGGCACTAACGCCATGCGCTCTGTTGGTAGCTCCAACGTGGATCCCTACTGCGCCGCCGCTGCTGCTGCTGCCGCCCTGTACGGACCGCTTCACGGCGGGGCCAATGAGGCCGTCATCCGGATGCTGACCGAAATCGGCAGCCTGGACAACATTCCGGCATTCATTGAGCGGGTGAAAAACAGAGAGGTGCGTTTAATGGGATTTGGCCATCGGGTTTATAAGAATTACGATCCTCGCGCCAAAATCATCAAGCGCATTGCCGACGAGGTGTTTGCCGTAACGGGGGCTAATCCTCTGTTGGATATCGCTCTGGAATTGGAGCGGATTGCCCTGGAGGATGATTATTTTATCGAGCGCAAGCTGTATCCCAATGTTGACTTTTACTCCGGCATTATCTACCAGGCCATGGGCTTGCCCACTGCCATGTTCCCGGTGATGTTTGCCATTCCGCGCATGGTGGGCTGGCTGGCCCAATGGGTGGAAATGCTGGACGATGACGAGCAGGCTATCGCCCGGCCGCGCCAGATTTACCTGGGTGCCCGCAACCGCGACTACGTCAGCATCGACCAACGCTGAAAATAAGACGCAGATGAACGCAGATGACGCAGATAAATTAAAAATCCGCGTTTATCTGCGTCATCTGCGTCCTATTCAATACAGTTGGCGGCCCTGGAAGCCGTTGTGGAGTTCGTGGTAATACTCGATACGCGGTTCGCCGTAGCGCCAGCAAAGAAAGACTTCACGGCCGTCTTTTTCCGCCAAAAAGTCAATCAGGCCCACGTTGATGTCTTTCAATACGCAGCCATAAGAGACAATCTCCTGTACTAGCGTTTCAATACGCATAAACTCCTGGGTCATTTCGGCCAGGATGGGGCCGCCCACGTCGTTGAAGCGGTCAGACAGCAGCGTTTGCTGCGTTTCGCTGAGGCGCACCACGCGGGCACGCCGCTCCAACAGTTCGGCCACTAACGGCTCCAGGGTGGGCAGCAGTTCGTTAGCTTCTTCGATAGTAAAGTAATGTATTTTTGCATTCATAATTAGCTCAGTCAGGTCTATTAAAGAAAAGCGGGGCCTCTGCCAGTGTGCAGAGGCCCCGCGCTTTTATATGGTTTGTCGTTCAGATAAACGTTAACCGCAGCCGCAGCCTCCGCCACCAGCGTACGCCGATGCCGCACCCTGGTTTTTGGCTTTGAAGGAGGTGCCGCAGCCACAGGATGCGGCCGCGTTCGGGTTTTCAATCTTGAAGCCGCCGCCCATGATGCTATCTTCATAATCGACGATAGCGCCTTGCAGGTACATCATGCTGGTGGGGTCGATGAAAATTTTTACCCCATCTTTTTCCATGACGTGGTCGTAGGCGCGTGGCTCCGCTTCCAGGGCCATGCCATACTGCATCCCCGAACAGCCGCCCCCAGAAACGAACACGCGCAGCCCATGATTGGGTACGTTTTTCTGCGCCAGCAGATTACGCACGGTGGCCACGGCCGTATCCGTCATGTGAATCGTGTCGGTGTCTGTTTGCACCTGAACTTGCTCCAGCATTTCCATGTTGCAATCCTCGCTTGTGTTAAACTGCCATCATTATAGCAGAAGGTTTAATATAGATAATAATCAATCCGTTTGGATTCTATCAAGGACAAAAGCCTCTGTCAATTTTTATCAAATTTTTCTTAAAAATTCAAGCCCATTTTCTGCTTTTGTCGCCACCAGGTGGGCATGATACAATTCCAGGCCACTATTTTCAGGGAAAAGCATAGTGCGTAGTTCGTAACCAATTCTCGCTACGCA
>SLGK01000056.1 GCA_007123775.1 Anaerolineae bacterium
GAGATAGAGTGTAGAGATAGAGTGTAGAGATAGAGTGTAGAGATAGAGTGTAGAGATAGAGTGTAGAGATAGAGTGTAGAGATAGAGTGTAGAGATAGAAGATGGAGCTAGAGGCTCTACACTCTATACTCTGCACTCTACACTTAGGAGAATCATGTCCCAACTGCATATTGCCCATTTTACCAATACCTATTTGCCGGTTACGAGCGGCGTGGTGCGGTCGGTTCGTAGCTTCCGGCGGGCCCTGGTAGAACTGGGCCACCTGGTTTTTATCTTTGCTCAGCACGCCAGCGACTACGTGGATGAAGAACCGTTCATCTTCCGCTACCCGGCGCTGGAACTACCGCTACAGGAGTATCCCCTGACCATCCCCTTTTCAAACTTTGTGGAAAAGGTGCTGCCGCCGCTCAAACTCGATGTCATTCACGCCCATCACCCGCTGCTGCTAGGGCAAGTGGCAGCCAATAAAGCAGAAGAATTGGACGTGCCGCTGGTCTTTACCCACCACACGCGCTATCAGGAATATAGTCATTATGTGGCCTTGCCCCAGGAGTTAGTCAAAGATGTAATTGAGCGCTGGCTGGCTGATTATATGGAACGGTGTCAGCACGTTGTGGTTCCCAGCGAAAGCATCAAGGCACTGCTAGAGAAACGGTACGGGATTCATGAACGGGTAACGGCCGTTCCCACCGGCATTGACTTAGAACCGTACAAGCAGGCAGACGGCCGTTCCATTCGGCAGCAGCGGGGGTGGGACGACAAGCTGGTATTCATCTCAATCGGCCGGCTGGCAGAGGAGAAAAACTGGGTGACGCTGCTCAAAGCGGCCGTGCCCGTTTTCAAGCAGCATCCCCAAACCCATCTGGCCATCGTGGGCGATGGTGATGACCGCCGCGAGCTAGAAAAACTGGCCCAAAAGCTAGGAATCAGCCGCCAGGTTGAATTTGTGGGTAAAGTACCCTTTGACGCCATTCCCTCTTATCTAAAGGCTGCCGATATTTTCGCCTTCGCCTCTATCACAGAAACACAAGGGCTGGTTACGCTAGAAGCAATGGCAGCCGGTTTGCCTATTGTAGCCGTGGACGCTACAGGGACGTCAGATGCCGTCACCCATAACGTCGAGGGCCTGCTGACCCCCAACGACGCGGAGGCGCTTGGCGAAGCAATGGCGCGACTGGTCACACAAGCCAACTTGCGGGCACAATTCGCCGAAGCTGCCTGCCTTAAAGCTGAAACATTTGAAAACAAACGAATGGGACAGCGGCTACTGGACGTGTACAGGCAGGCACGCGCCGATAAGAAAGCAAATCGTTATGTGGTGGGGGATAAGCACAAGCCAATTTTCCAGATTAACTGGCGCAAGATACTGGGTTTGGAGGAAGCTGTTTAGGTGGCTGGTTGACGGGCTGGGTTCTACCACACTGCTACCCCATCGCGACTACGAGCCAATAAGCCGGGTGTACAAGGGCGGGCCAAGAATAAGCAGACCAATCAGAACAGCGCCCATAGCCCCCACCAGAACGGCCGCCGCCGCCACGTCTTTAGCGATCTTGGCCAGAGGATGGGGATCGGGCGTCACCATATCAACGACGGCTTCGATAGCCGTATTCATAAACTCTCCCATCCAGACGGCCATCATGGTTAGCAAGATAATGGCCCACTCGTGACGGCTTAGCTGGAGCCAGAAGCCCAGGCCAAACACCATAACACTGACAACCGCATGAATCCAGGCGTTGCGTTGGGTACGAATAACGTACCACCAGCCTTGAAAGGCGTAGTGGAAGCTCTTGAGACGACTGTTTAATTCCTGACGTAAGGGTTCATACATGGTTGGCGATAGTGGTCCTTATTCTTCGGTAGGGGTTACGTGTTGCTGGCCCAGTTGGGTAAGAACGGCCGTTTGTGCCGCCCACATCTCTTTTTTTTCAGCCGCATCAGTGTGGTCATAGCCAAGCAGGTGCAGGGTGCCATGGATAGCCAGCAGTTGCAGCTCGGCCAGCAGCGAGTGGCCCTGCTGCCGTGCCTGCCGCTGGGCATAGGGTATAGAAATGGCAATATCGCCCAGATAGCGAACCGGCTCTACCGGCCCCGGTCCCGGGTCGCCAGCCGGAAAACTCAAAACATCGGTCGGTTTGTTTTCCTGGCGAAAGCGATAGTTCAAGTTTTGCAGGGCCGCATCATCTGTCAGCAGCAGGCTGAGCGCAACCGGCGGCGTAACGGCTTGTTGCGCGAGTGTGGCAGAAACGGCCGTTTCCACCCCACCAACCAACCAATCAACGATGCTCCCCTCTAGCTCTTGCTCTAGCTCTTGCTCTAGCTCCAGCTCCACCTGTATCTCAATCTCAAACCCAGTCACGCTCACGCTGTTTGCTCCTCTGTCTGTTCCGCTGCGGCCGGCAACAGCGATTCCTCACCCACGGGCACTGCACCCGTTAAAGCCCGCGCTTCGGGTTCGGACACCATCGGTTCAATAGAGGGCAAGTTTTCCTTTTCCAACTCCTCGTTACCCGGATATTTTACCCGCACATGGAAACGCCCTTTGAGCGTTTCAGTAAACGAAGCGCGGATTAGCCTCACGTCCCCCAGCGTCAGACCAGAATCTTCTAGCTGACCCTCCCCAATATGCTCATCGACAATCGAGTTGATCAGTTTTTCAATGGCTCGCTCTGTGTTGGGGCGCACCGCGCTAGACGTAGCCTCCACGGCATCGGCCAGCATCACAATTCCCGTTTCACGCGAGCGAGGGCGCGGCCCCTTATGCCGGAATTTATCCACATCAATGGTGTCTGCTTCCTCTTCGTCCACGGCCTGTTGACGTGCCTTCATGTAAAAACCCTTGACCACCCGGTCGCCGTGATGCTCAGCGATAAAGTCGCGAATGCGGTCAGGCAGCCGGTAACGCCGGGCCATTGCTAAACCTTCGCCAACGTGGCTGATGATAATGTTGGCACTGCTATAGGGGTCAAGTGAATCGTGGGGATTGATGCCTTCCTGATTCTCGGTGAAAAAAGGTGGCCGTTTCATCTTGCCAATGTCGTGGTAAAAAGCACCCACCCGCACCAGCGTGCTATTGGCTTCAATGCGTTCGGCCGCCTGCTCGGCCAGGTTAGCCACCATTATGCTGTGATGATACGTTCCCGGCGCCTTCCGCAGCAGCTCCTGCAGCAGTGGATGGTCCAGGCGCGACAAATCTTGAAGCTGCAAAATGGTGATCATGCCGAAAACAGTGCCCAGCAGGAAAAATCCGGCCAGGACCAGGGCCGCCGACAGAAGGCCATTGCCAATCGCGTACAAAGATGGTTCTATGATGCTCCAGACTTCCACATCCAGCGGCAACCTGAAAATGAGAATCGCCAGCACGTGACCACCGGCAGCCGCCAGACCGGAACGGAAAAAGGTGTTAACCCGCTGCACGTCTTGCATGGTCAGGATAGCCATCAAGCCGCCGACAGCGGCATAGATGGTTAGCTCCAGCGAGTTGGGAGCCATATAGCCAAACAGACCGGCCATGATCAGCGTCACAAAAACGGATAGCCGCACGTCATATAGCACAGCCAACAACATCGACATGGCCGCAATCGGGAACAGGTAGATAACAATGCCAGGACCAGAGGTTAACAGGCGGGCCGCCACGGCAAAAACGATAATGATCAGGCCCAGTACAGTCAGATAGCGGACGCGCTCATGGCGGCGCAGATGGAACTTCTGCCAATACAGGGCGATGAACAATACCGACAACGTGGAAACCATGAAGGCAGCCAATATATCGCGCCAGTTGGTTTCTTCTTGTAACAAGCCATATTGAGCTAACACTTCCAGGTCGGCTTCGGTCACAATTTCTCCGGCACGGATGATGCGTTGGTTATGGCTTATATTACGGATGACCGGCTCAACAGCGGCAGCGGCCTCCTCGCGGCGGCGTTCTGTTTCTTCGAGATTAGGAAAGACGGTGGGGACAATGAATTGAGGCGCCAGGTTGGTAACGACTTCATTTTGAGCAGTGGTCAGTTCCAAACTGGCCTGACGGCGGGCGGTCAGGCGCATATCACGCAGTTGGGTTTCGCGTATTTCCTGGCGCATCAGGTCATCAATGATGCTGAGGATGTCGGCTTTAGCTACTTCGTAATCGGCCGTACTTAGATTGAGCAAGTCCAGAGCGACCTCTTCCTCAACCAGCAGACCGTCAATAGCCTGTAAATAGTTAAGTTTGACTTCAAGAGTCGATTGAGGATCGGCCCGTACCACATCAATAAATGAAAAGATGGATCGCGCCTTGTTCAACTGATCACGACCAATGCTGAAATCGAAGGGGGTATAAACTGTATCAACACTGTTGCGAGCCTGCTCACGCGCCTGCTGGGTGCGGACCTCGCTGGTGAAGGGGAGCGAGTAGGGGGCGTCTATATCGGTTGGCGCAGGCATACCGACAGTGACAGAGACGCTGCTGGCCCGCACGATGTTAAAGGAGAGGATGAGGGTAAGGATCAGCGTCAAAACACCGGCAAAAAACCAGAGCAAGGTACGCCAGGCCAGTTTTTGCCACCATTGTCTTAACGGGCTGCTTTCGTTCATGGGTGAGTTTTTGTGGCTGTCGCTGTCCTACGCTTAGAAGCCAGGACTGGACTACCAAACCGGTAACGGCCGTTACCGCAGCAGATCACGCACCACTTCATTAACCAGGCGGCCATCAGCCTTGCCCTGCACCTGCGGCATCAATTTACCCATTACGGCCCCCATGCTTTTAATATCAGTGGCTCCGACCTGGGCAATAACGGCCGTTGCTGCCTGCTCTATCTCCTCCCGACTCATCATTTGGGGCAGGTAGTTGGCAATCACGGCCAACTCTGCCTGCTCTTTGGCCACCATCTCGGTACGGCCAGCCGCTTCATAATCAGCAATGCTTTCACGGCGCTGCTTGGCTTGTTTGGTCAGAACTGCCTGAACACCAGCATCATCCAATTCCGTCTGGCGGTCCACCTCTTCTTGCTGAATGGCCGCCAACATCAGGCGTAACGTATTGCGTTGTTCGCTATCGCCCTCTTTCATTGCTGCCCGAATGTCGGCCTGTAACCGTTCTTTTAGTGTACTCATCGGTCTCCTGCCCTTGTTGAACGGGAACTTAGTACGTAGTGCTTAGTGCGTAGTGTCTTTCCGGTTATCTCTTACGCTTCATGGCTCACGCTTCACGTTTTACGTTTTACGTTTTACGCTTTACGTTTTAGATTGTAGCATCAGGCAGACTGCTGTCAAAATGGCTCAGACTGCCTGAGCCAACACGCTGTATAAACTCAAGTTGCCTTCTTTGCCGTCGCTGCGGAATTGAGCGAGCAGACGCAAATTGGCGGTCTGAACCATTTCGGCCGTTTCTGTCTCGTCTATGTGGCACACGTAGCGCAGGCCAAAACCGCCTCGCTGCCAGTTAAGTAGATGGTCGTTGGCCGCCACATCATCCGGGCTAAGACCAATCTGGGACCAATCCTGCCGCTTACGCCGCTGGCGAGGACTGTCCATAAATTGCCAGTTGGCCAGAAAGATACGGCCGTTCTCACGCAAACAATCAGCCATCTCAACCAGTAATCGCTGCCGGTTGGCGCGGCCCGGAATATGCTGCAGCACAGCCAGGCAGACGATCAGGTCAAACTGGCCCAGATTGGCCAGGCAACCAGGCTGGCTCAAGTCGCGAACGTGAAAGCGGCCTGGCTGCTGCTGCGCTTTGTCCAGCAGCGGCTGGCTAAAATCGACCCCTACGTAGTCGGCGGTAAGGCCATTTTCAACCAGGAACTGTCCAAAACGGCCGTTGCCACAGCCCACATCCAACACCCGTTGACAAGGAACGGGCAGCCAGTCAAGCAGGCGCGTAAAACCGGGCTGGGGAAGCTGGCGGCTGCGATCAAAGGGAGCGGCCAGCCGTTCGTAAAAAGTGCGGTTGAGGGCGATAAGCTGCCGGGCAATCTCAGGTTTCATCACTTTCTTCAGCATCGTCTGCCGACCCACCGGCTGGCCGAATGCGGTTGTGGTTAGTGACGAACCAGAAACGGCCGTCTTGATCACGTACCCACACGCCGGGATGCTGGTGGGCCACCACCTCTCCCGCCCGCCAACCTACGCCAGCCAGCATGATTGTCACGCTGGCCTGAACCGGGTACGTTTCAACGAGGCGGGCCTTTCGGGTCATGGGTTAGAACGATTGGGTGACAGGTGGCGCATGGGGCGGCGCGTGGCTTATCTATCAATAGCCAAAGCGGGATAAGGTGCGCTCGACCGAGTGAACGTAGCCGCCACCAAACAGGCGTACATGGACCAGCAAGGGATACAGATTGTAGATGTCGCGCCGCTCTTCGAAGAAGCCAGCGGCCAGGGGACGCAGCGTCTGATAATGGTCAAAGAATGGTTGGCTGAATGTGCCAAACAGGGTCGTAAAGGCCAGCTCTATTTCCGGATGGCCGTAGTAGATAGCCGGATCGATAAAGCCGGTGATTGTATCGCCCTGCGCCAGCACGTTGGTGGTCCACACGTCACCATGCAATAAAGACGGCCGTTCCGGCTCCAGCAGCCAGCGGTCAAGGTTATCGGCCAAGCGCTGTAATCGCTGCCAGACGGTGGGGGGCAAACGGCCCTTGTCTACCCCTTCTCGCCCCATGTAGAGCAGGCGATGCTGGCGAAAAAAAGCCAGCCAACTGTCTGTGGCCGGGTTGGGCTGATGCAGGCCACCAATGAGCGTATCACGCTCCAAACCATAATGGGGGGCCGTGACTTCATGGAGCGCGGCCAACAATTCGGCCGCGTGGCGCTGCGCCCCGGCAGAGAAATGGCTGTCGCCAGGCAAAAAATCCATCAGCAACAGGCGCGGCGTGTTGTGCCAGACAGTAGGCACTGGCAACTGGCTTCGCTCGGCCAGGTAACGCAGCATATAACCTTCTGTATCCAGCCGGGGATGAGGGCCATCGTCGGCTTTGGCCACCAACTGGCGGCCGTCGGACAACCGCACCCGATAGACCTGACCAATACAGCCACCGCTCAGCGGCATAATATCGGTCACTGCTGCTGGCGAAACGGCCGATTCTATCGCGCGTTGCATATCCATCATTTCACGTAATACAGAAAAAGTGGCTCTCGCTTACGGCTGGCGGACAATCACATTGTCGAAGGCAACCTGTACGCCAGCCTGTCCAAACGTGCCCGCATCCAGGGCAATCGTACCGGCGGCCAGGCGATCATCGCTGGTCTCATGCAGCAGTTCGCCGTTGGCGTAAACAGTCAGGCGGCTGCCTACGGCTTCAACACGCAGCCGGTTGACCCTATTGGCCCCTTGAAAAATGGCTTCCGATTGGGACCAACCATCCGACAGACGGGTCCAGTTGCCGGTCCCGTCGTGACGCTCCAGGACAAAGTAGCCGGTCCCCGTAATCTGATAACGATAGAAACGGCCGTCTTCATCCTGACGGAACATGACGCCATAGCTGCTCTCTTCTGGTCCGCTCAACAACTGGGCATCCACGTCCAAAACAAAATCGGAAAAGGTGGGCTCGATCAACGTGACGTACTGTATGGTGTGGGGCACGTCAATCTGAATAACCAACTGTTCGTTCATAATCAGACTACGGCCAGAAGCGTCTCCTTCCAACAGCCAGTTGGTTAACTGTGTCGGGCGAAACTGATCCTGAAACAATACGTTACTTTGGGATGGGTTGAGCTGGGCACAAGCAGTCAGCAAACCAAGCCACAAGAGTAGCCAGCCAGGCCGAAACAATCCTTTCCTCATGCTTAAGGCTCCATGATGCGAATGGTGTCAAATTCAACAACGGCCGTTCCCGGTGACAGCGTGCTAACACCCAACCCTACATCACCAGTGGCAAAGGCAGAATCGGTCACGGTCAGCAGCGCAATGCCGTTCACCGCCAGCCCTAGCTGGTTGCCGACACAACTGACACGAATCTGATTAGTAGCCACACCCTGATTGATCACATCGGAAAACTGGTATTGGCCATCCTCAGTCAGATAAATGATGCGATCACTGCCGCTCTGGTATTTGCCAATGGCGTAATAACCATCGCCGCTGATCAAAAAGATGTAGAAATTCTGCTCGTTTTGGTAACGACAGATAACGCCATAAGCATTGTTGTCCGGCCCGTTCGCCTGCCGGGCTACTACGGTAATGATGCTGTCATCAAAACGTCGGCCAGGATTGGTCCACCAAATTTCGCCAATCTGGCTGGAACTGATACGCAGGGCATCATCCTGAATATCTACGACCGCGCCGCCCTGACTGTACAAAGCCCAACCACACTGTTCCCTACCATCAAACTCATCGGCAAACAAAAACCCATCCGGCTGGCACTCATCAGGGCCACCGCTACCCAGATTACCCAGGTTGACGCAGCTAATAAGCAACATCAAGGGGGCAAGGAGCAACCAAAACCAGTAGCGAGGTTTTTCCGGTTTCATGTATTGTCCTGTGACTCTTCTTCTAACAGGTGGTGGAGCGTGTCTAGCTCATTTTCCAAGAAGCTGTGTTGGTTAGACACGTAAAGATAGATAACCAGACTGGCAACCCAGACGATGATAATGACGACGGCAACCAGTAAATAGTTGGCAAACAGTGTATCTAACATTCTTTACTCTCCTGAAGCGCCGATGACGGTCTATAAACGAGAATTCCACAGCGGTTCCGCTATCTGGCGCTGGTGGTTTTCATACCGGGCCATGACAAACAAGGCGTCCGACAGTCGATTAAGGTATTGCGGAACGTATGGGCCAACTGGTTCGGCCGTAGCCAGGGCAATAACGTCTCGCTCGGCACGGCGGCAAATGGTGCGGGCCAGATGCAGGTGGGCGGACCCGACCGAGCCACCAGGTAGTATAAAGTTTTCTAAGGGACCGACAACGGCCGTTAACTCATCAATCAGCTTCTCTAATGACGCCACGTGCCGTTCTTCAATCTGGGGAATCTGGTATTTTTCCTTGTCTGACTCCAGAAAACAGAGGTCAGACCCCAAATGAAACAGCTCATTTTGAATCACGGCCAGCCGTTCAGCCAAAAGCGACACCAGCCCATGTGCTATGGCCTGCCCTATGGCCGCGTTCAGCTCATCGACCGTACCATAAGCCGATACACGCAATGAATTCTTGGCGACGCGCTGCCCACCGCCTAAGGAAGTGACGCCTTCATCCCCTTTCTTCGTATAAATTTTCGTTAATCGTGGCATAATTCTCCATGTCGGTTTTTGACAAAGGTATGGGGACTTGGTATAATCCCAAGTCGTTGATGCGGGGTAGAGCAGAGGCAGCTCGTCGGGCTCATAACCCGGAGGTCGCAGGTTCGAATCCTGTCCCCGCTACTAATATTTAATCCAAGACGCGCTCGCTAACCGAGCGCGTTTTCGCTTTATCCCGCCAGCCCTTCCATCTTTTTAGCCAGGGCTACGTCCAGGTTGCTGATAGCGTTGCCCAGATCGTGCGTCACCAGGTTGACGATCACGCGATTGTATACGTTTGACCATTCGGGATGGTGGTCCATTTTGTCTGCTTCAATGCCCGCGCTGACCATCCAGCCTAGTGCCTGGCCAAACGAGGCAAACTTGAATACTTTGTGCAGCTTACCTTCTTTTACCTCCCAGCCGGGCAATTCCTCAAGTGCAGCTTGCACGGCCGTTTCCGTTAGTTTTTCTCTTGCCATTTCATACTCCCGGAGCAAATTGCTCACTCATGATAAAGATTATGGATTCAGTCAACATTTGATGATACCCCATTGTCACAAGGTGGCAAGAGGGCAAAGCCTGCCGACAGCACCAGACAAAGCAACCAGTAATATTTTTGGCTGTTGCCTCCGCGGCTGCTCCCCAGCTGTTTCTCCAATCAAGGCTGTGACGGCGGTGCCAGCACTGACTGGATAAGCGCGTATTCCTCCGTAAGCGCCTGCGCCTGCGCCACGGCCTCATCAAGGGCACCGTTGTCACCCGCCGCCTCAATGGCCCGGCAGTAATCCACGAGCGATGTCATAGCCATCATCGAGCAACTACCGCGCAGCGTGTGTGCCGCCAATACCATGGCCTGACCGTCCCGCTCGGCTACGGCTCTTTCCAGCGCCTGCACCTGCACCACACCATCCTGAAAAAAGTCGGCCAAATAGTCGAGCATGGTCATGGCTACTTTTTCGCCATGCAGGCTAACCAAAGCCGCCCGATCAATCGGCCAACTAGCGGTAATAGTTCTTTGTTGCTGATCACGGGTTTCTTTCATCAGGTTTGTCTAACGTAACCAGAATTGATTGCGCCAGTTGCCGGCCAATAACGGCCGTTTGCTCCCCAACTTGAACCGTCACCGGCCCCTCAAATGGCTCCCGCTGCACCAGATGCAGCGCCGCGCCCGGCGTTAAGCCCTGTTCGGCCAAATACCGCAGCATCTCGCTGTTGGTGTCGTCTACGATACGGGCGACGTAAGCGGTATAATGGAGCGGTAGACTGCTCAGTGGCTGCGTTTCCACCTGCACAATCGTGCCATCTTTAGCCGGTATAGGGTCGCCATGCGGATCAAGCGTGGGATGACCCAAAACGGCCGCAATGCGCTCCTCTAACTTCTCACTAATGACGTGTTCCAGCACTTCTGCCTGCTCATGCACTTCGTCCCAGCTAAAACCGAGCGCTTCGATCAAATACAGCTCAAGCAACCGATGGTGACGCAGCACTTCGAGGGCGATCTTCTCCCCGGCGGCAGTGAGCGTCACCCCATAATGCTTTTCATAATTTACCAAATTGAGCTTGTGCAGCCGCTGGACCATGCTCGTGACTGAAGCCGGCTTTACCCCGCGTGCCTCAGCCAGGCGCGAGGTAGATACCGGGCTTTCACTTTCAGCCAGCATATATATCGTCTTGAGATAATCCTCAATTGCCTGATGGTTCAAACCATCCCGCTGCCATGAAGAGCCGGAGGCCAAAGCGTCAATTTTGGGCATATCAAACGCCTCATAAAGATGAAAACTAGCTATAGTCAGCAATTTGACAGAAACTCAGGTTTTGTCCATACTTATGTCAACAAAACGCTGCGCCGCAGAGGCGAACCTGCTGCTGATTAAAACGCTAACATAATGAATATCGCTTGTCAAATAGCTGTCACTGGTCCATCATACGAGGGCAGTAAGCAAAAGGATGTTTAGATGAAACAGGTTGTTGTTAGCCGGGCTGGCCCGTCTGAAGTAATGGACATTCGCGAGGTCTCAGACCCCGTTCTGCGTAACGGTGAGGTACGCATTCGCGTTGAGGCCTGCGGCGTCACCTTTCGCGATCTGTTGGGACGCATGGGCCTGGATGAGGACGTACCGCTGATGCCGTTTGTGCCGGGCTGGGAAGTTTCGGGACGAATTGAGGCGATCAGCCAGGGTGTGACGGATTTGCAAGAAGGGGATAACGTCATCGCCTTGACCCATTTTGGTGGTTACAGTAACCAGGTTTGCGTACCCTACCAGCAGGTATTCAGACGGTTCGACTGGATGACGGCCGAAGATGGCGCCGCTTTGCCTGTCAGCTATCTGATGGCTTACCTGATGCTGGTAGTCATGGGATCGGTCCAGCCGGGTGACCGGGTGCTGGTACACGGCGCAGGCGGCGGCATTGGGCTGGCGGTGTTGGACCTGTGCAAAATTCTAGGGGTAGAGGTGCTGGGTACGGCCTCGCCCGAAAAGCATGAGGCTTTGCGTGAACATGGTTTGCCACACCCTATTGATTACCGCCATATGGATTATGAGCAGGTAGTCAACGATTTGACCGGTGGGCGTGGCGTCCATCTGGTGCTAGACGCGCTGGGAGGTCGGCATTGGCAGAAGAATTACCGGTTGTTGACGCCAACAGGCCGGCTTATCTATTTTGGTCTCAACAGCATGGCCCCAGGCCCAACGCGGTCACGCTGGGCCTGGTGGCGGGGACTCGTTACCGTACCGTTTTACACACCAACCAGGTTAATGGCTGACAATCACGGGGTGATGGGTCTTAACTTAAGCTCGTTACTGGCAGCCAACGGGCTGCAAAAGCGCTGGATGCGGCAACTATTGAGTTGGTATGATGAGGCCTTATTCAGACCGACAATTGACCGCACCTTCACCCTACAGCAAGCGGCAGAAGCACACGATTATCTACAGGCAAGGCGCAACATCGGCAAGGTGCTGCTAATTCCATAAGAAATTAGTTGCCCCTTAAGCCTGCTGACGGCGCCTGTTGAGCATCAGGCCGGTGCGATCAAGCCCAAGCCGATCAGCGCCATAACGGCCAACCACCCCTGACTTGCCTGCCCCGCAATGGAGAACGCAACCGGGCCACGTTTGCCCGAAGGGGGTGAACAATTTACTGTTGGTCGTTTAACGGGCGCGCCACGACAACCAGGCGGTGACTATTATCAGTCAACGGCCAGCAAGTCACCAGCGTCAGACGTTCGTCAGCAGTGCTGTTGATCCAGCGCGCGTTTTCCAGCCGCACCGACAGCGGCTGATCACGCTCCCGAAAGATTTCCGTTTCGATAACGACGTAGGCAAACACTTGACCAACGCCATCCTCAACAATGATTTCATCCCCTTCTTCTAAATCAACCAGGCGACGAAACACCTGGCCATGAATGTTGTGATGGCCGTTGAGAACTGTGTTACTCCCTTCTCCCAGGCGGGCGCTGTTGTCGTGCCAGCCAGCGCGAAACTCGTCGGGAACAGGCCATTGATAATAGGTTTCGGCCCCATCGGTCACTGTTTGCAGGCTGATAGGGCTGACGGGGGCATCCAGATTGATGCGGGGGATGAGAATGCGCTGTGGTTCGGCCGCACCGGGCTGGCGACGCACGGCCGTTTCTGCCGAAACAAAAAAGTCAGGATAGTCACCCTCAATTGGGGCAGATTCAGGTAGAAGCACAATCGCATCTGCGGGGATTGGCGTGGCAGTCGGTCGGGCCGGCAATTGGGCCACGGCTGCCAGGGTCGGGAAGATGGGCGGCTCACCGATGTGTTGCTCGATAAAGGCATAAACAGGTGCCGGCACCGTGTATGGGGCAACGACCCATATGGCACAGACGGTCAGTAGAAAAATGGCGCCCACCGTTATGAAGACGACACTGAGCGGAACCTTGTCTTCATTTGCGCGGCGCTCGTTTCGTTTAGGCATGACGTAAGTATAAACAAGTTGTCCGTTTATGTAAAGCGCACTGCCTATCCCCAGACAGCCTGCACAAGAGCAGGCAGCACCTCGCCAGCCGGACCGTGAAGAGCATAATCGGCATAGCGAGTCAGCGGCGTTTGGTCCGGGTTGATTTCCACCAATACAGCCCCATTCTCGACAGCCAGCAGCGGCAGCGATGCGGCCGGCTGCACCAGCGCCGATGTACCAATCGAAAAGAAGAGGTCGCAGTCTCGTGCCAGTTGTATGGCTCTCTCCAACGCCCCACGCGGCAGATTTTCACCAAACCAGACAACGTCCGGGCGCAGGTAGTGGTCACAGTCGGGGCATTTGGGGGGCGTTTCGTCGCTCTCAGGCCAGTTGGTCACAATACGGCCGTCATCAGCACACTTAATTCGGGTAATGTTACCATGCAGCTCAATGACGTTCTGGCTACCCGCCCGCTGATGGAGATTATCGACATTTTGCGTAATCAGAGCGAACTGGTCTACGCGCTGCGCCAGTTCCGCCAGGGCCAGATGGGCTGGATTGGGTTGGGCTTTACTGACCAGATCGCGGCGCCAGGCATACCATTCCCAAACCAACGCCGGATTACGCTGAAAAGCCTGAGGCGTAGCTAAATCGTGCGGGTCGTATTGTGCCCAGAGGCCGGTCTGCGCCTGGCGAAAAGTGGGTACACCGCTCTCCGCCGAAACGCCCGCACCCGTTAGGACCACGACGCGAACGGCCGTTTGCATATACTTCAACAAGACATCATCAAGAACCATTTTCTCTCCCCTTTGCGTTGTGGACCCTGGCATCACGCCCAGGTCTACAACCCCAAAATCCACTTCGCTAACATGAAATAAATACCCAGGCCCGTGGCGTCAACGACAGTTGTGATCATTGGCGCACTCACCACCGTCGGGTCAATCCTCAGCTTTTCAGCCACGATAGGCACAACGGTGGCCACAATGTTAGCCCAAAGCACCACCAGCGGCAGCGTTAACATCACGACTATAGAAACATCATAAAAGGTCTGGTAGCCCGTGTCCCAGGTAATGGACCGCAAAAAGCCAACTAAACCTAACAAGGTGCCTAATAGCAATGCTACTGTTATTTCCCGACCCAGGACACGCAAGATATCGCGTCCTTGTACTTCGCCTAAAGCCAGGGCACGTATCACCGTCGTGACCGTTTGTGACCCGGCATTTCCTCCCGTACCAGTAATCAAGGGGATAAAGATACCCAGTGCAATCACTGTTTCCAGTTCAGTTTCAAATTCACGAATCACCGTACCCGTCAACGTGGCCGCCACAAAGAGCAACATCAGCCAGACAATCCGCTTTCTTACCACATGAAATACCGAAACGGCGAAATAGGGTTGGTCCAATGGTTCAGAACCACCCAGCCGCTGAATGTCTTCGGTGGCCTCATCGGCCAGAATGTCTAGCACGTCATCTACCGTCACGACGCCAACCAGGCGGTTATCATCATCCACTACCGGCATGGCGTAATAGTCGTAGCGGGCAACCATTTCCGCCAATGCTTCCTGATCAGCATGGACAGAAACGGCCGCCACGTCAGTTCTCATAATCGACTCTACCGCCTGGTCAGATTTGGCTTTGATAAGCTCACGCAGCGGAACAACCCCAATCAGATGATTGTTACGGTCAGTCACGTAGAGATAGTGGAGCGAATCACTGTCCTCCAGATTGCGTAAGAAGTCCAGCGTTTCCGCAATAGTCCAGTGGCGGCGCAAGGCAACCACGTCACGCGTCATCAAGCGGCCCGCTGTTTCATCCTCATAACTCAGCAGCTCACGCACGTCCTCTGCTTCATCCGGTTCCATCAGATCAAGCAGACGGGCTGCCTTCACATCTGGCAAATCTTCCAGGAACTCTGCCGCGTCATCCATCGGCAGTTCGTCCAGGAGGTCGGCCAGTCGCTCTTCGTCAACCTGTTCCACCAGCTCCTGGCGCACCCGGCTGCCTGTTTCGTCCAGCACCTCACTGGCGACGGTAAGGGGCAACAAACGGAAGACAATGACCGCGTCGTCGGGTTCAAGCTGGTCCAACAAATAAGCTATGTCGGCCGGATGCACTTCAAACAACAGCTCGCGCAACTCATCCCAGGCAGCCTGCCTGATTAGCATGTTCAACATCTCTTGTGATGGGAGCTGTATCTTCTGGTCTTCCATCGGTTTCTCCTTGAAGGCAGTGTACGGCATATGGCATAGAGCGTGTAAAGCACTACGTGCTACTCTTTACATGCCATCGCGCCTGATTTCGTAAGCGTTCGGTCTCTCTGGAGATTTACGAGGTTTTCGAAGCTGAGTTGCGGTTTCTCGCTCCGGAAGCAACCTCGCAAGTCTGAACAATGGTCCGATTATAACGATAATAAGGCGACTTTAGTAGAAACTGCTTATACGATTTGCCAACTTTTTTGTTGCCGTTGTATAATGCAAGGGCTTGCCTGCGGGTAAGCACCCCGCTTGGGGAGCTTTACAATATCGCACACATTCTGACTAAAGTGGTTGTGCTTGCAGCAGCCGGCACCGGCATAAACAAGGTGGTGGCTCATTGGCCATGCAAGTTCCACGATAGAATGACGAATGTGGAGGCCTAAAACAGTTAAAAGGAGAAAATATTATGGCCGTCGTTTCAATGCGAGCACTGCTCGAAACTGGTGTTCATTTTGGACACAGAACCCGTCGCTGGAACCCTAAGATGAAGCCTTACATCTTTACGGAGCGCAACGGGATTCACATCTTAGATTTACAACAGACGCTGGTGATGATCGAGGACGCTTACAATGTGGTCCGCGATACGGTTGCCCAGGGTGGCGAAGTCCTCTTTGTGGGCACAAAGCGTCAGGCCCAGGACACGGTTGCCTATGAGGCAGCTCGGGCCAGCCAGCCTTATGTCAACGTCCGCTGGTTGGGCGGCACGTTAACTAATTGGCAAACCATCCGGCAGCGGATCGATTACCTGGATAATCTTGAGCGTCGCCAGGCTGACGGCGAGTTTGATCTGCTCAAAAAGCGGGAACGGCTGCGCGTCGAGCGTGAGATTGAGAAGCTGACGCTGCGTCTGGGTGGTATCCGCAAAATGAAAGACCTGCCTGAACTGCTGTTTGTAATTGATACCAATCATGAAGAAACGGCCGTTCGCGAAGCCAACATCCTCGACATCCCCGTGATTGGTATTGTCGATACCAACAGCGATCCCGACAACATCGACTACCTTATCCCCTCCAACGATGACGCCATTCGGGCCATCAAGCTCATTTGCAGTAAGATGGCTGATGCAGCCCTTGAGGGACAGGCCAAGCGGCGTGACACCCTGGTCGAAGAGACTCAACAAGACATCATCGACCTGGAACGTTATCGTTACGACGAAGACTTCGACGACGATGCCTCTGACGAGGATTTATTGGGCGCGTCCACGTTGGCCAAACTTCGTCGTCAGGCCGCTGCGTCTGAAGACGAGGATGAAGACGATTACGATGATGATGATGATGATGAATATGACGAAGAAGACCGCGACGACCTCGAAGACGAGGATGACGAAGGATAAAAAGTCACTGTGATGCAGTGACCGGTAATCAATTGCAACCACCGGTCACTGCCTGGTGAATCGTAAACAGTAGCAAGGAAAAGAACTAAATGACTATTACAATTGAGATGGTAAAGGAACTGCGTGAGGCCACCGGGGCCGGCGTTTTGGATGCCAAAAAAGCGTTAGAAGCGGCCAACGGCAACTTTGAAGTAGCCGTTGACGCCCTACGTAAGAAAGGGGCGGCACGAGCCGCCAAAAAAGCCGACCGAGCCGCCAATGAAGGTTCCATTGAAGTCTATTCCCATCTGGCTAACCGCGTTGGCGTAATGGTGGAAGTTAACTGTGAAACAGACTTCGTGGCCCGCAATGAGCAATTCCAGGAGATGGCCCACGACATCGCGCTACACATTGCCGCCATGGCGCCTAAATATCTCACGCGTGAAGAGGTCCCGGCCGGCGACCTGGAGCGAGAATTGGACGTATTGCGCGACCAGGCACGCGCCGAGGGCAAACCCGAAAACATCGTGGAGAAAATCGTCGAGGGTCGCGTTGACAAATTCTACGCCGAAACCTGCCTCATGGAGCAGCCCTTTGTTAAGGATGAGAAAAAGAAAATCAGTCAACTGGTAACAGAAGCCATCCAGACATTGGGTGAGAACATCGTCATTCGCCGCTTTGTGCGTTATGAATTGGGCGAATCACTCGACTAAATCCGCAACACCCGCAAAAGCCAGGTTCTTCGAGCCTGGCTTTTGCCCATTCTGCTTCGGGAGAGACCATGACAGACGTTCGCTATAAACGTATTCTGCTCAAAATGGGAGGCGAGGCGTTGGCTGGCCCCGACGGCTTTGGCATTGATCCGCAGCGGGCGGCTGACGTTGCCCAGGTTGTTAAGGAAGTTCATGAATTGGGCGTGCAGGTAGCCATTGTCATCGGCGGCGGCAACCTTTGGCGTGGTTCGGTGGGCATCAACCAGGGTATGGAACGGTCAACCGCCGACCATATGGGTATGATCGCTACCGTCATGAATGCGCTGGCCTTGCAAGACGCGCTGGAGCGCATCGGTATTGTGACGCGCGTTCAGACTGCTATCGAAATGCGAACCATTGCCGAGCCATACATTCGCCTACGGGCCATTCGCCATTTGGACAAAGGGCGCGTGGTCGTTATTGGTGGGGGCACAGGCAACCCCTACTTTACGACCGACACAGCCGGTGCGCTGCGGGCCATGGAAATCGGGGCCGACGTGTTGATTAAGGCCACCAAAGTAGACGCCATTTATGACGATGACCCCCAACAAAATCCCGATGCCCGACGATTCGACCGCATTTCTTACATTGACTTCCTAAATTTGCGGCTGCGGGTAATGGACAGCACGGCCGTTTCATTGGCCATGGAAAACAATCTGCCCGTCGTGGTGGTCAACTTCTGGGAGACAGGCAGCGTCAAACAACTCATTCAGGGTGCCACGATTGGTACGACCATCTGTAAAATGTAGCATTCGGTAGACGGTGACCAGCGAGCAGCCACCTGCCCCACCAACCGCTTGACCACCTGACTACTCGACCAAATGACTACCCAACAAACGGAGGCGCGACATGATTAACGAACTATTGCAAGATGCTGAGAGTCGTATGCACGGCGCAGTTTCATCTTTGCAGACTGATCTCGGCGGCTTTCGCACAGGCCGGGCTTCTCCCCAACTGGTCGAGCGGCTGCAAGTCAATATGTACGGCGTCGAGATGGAGCTAAAGCAAATGGCCGTTATTTCTGTGCCGGAACCGCAGCAATTGGCCATCCGACCGTACGATGCCAACTCACTGTCCGCCATTGAGCGTGCTATCATGCAGTCCGACCTGGGCCTGATGCCCAACAATGACGGCAAGATTATCCGCCTCAACCTACCCCGCCTGACCGAAGAGCGGCGCCGCGATCTGAACAAACTGGTGGGCCGGCGCGTCGAAGAAGCCAAAGTCGCTGTACGCAACGTGCGGCGCGATGTGTTGAACGATTTCCGCGAAATGAAAACGGAGTCGATGATCACCGAGGACGAGTTTTTTCAGTCGCAAGATCAGCTTCAGGAGCTAACAGACAAATATGTGAAGTTGATTGATGAGGAAGGGCGGCGCAAAGAAGCTGAAATAATGGAAGTTTAATGGCCGCGGACAAAAAGCCTCTGGATTTATCATCGCTGGTCATTCCACAGCATGTGGCCATTATCATGGACGGAAACGGCCGTTGGGCCAGACGTCGTGGATTGCCAAGAGCGGCGGGACACCGGGCCGGCGCTGAGAATTTGCGCCGCATTATCAACGCCTGCGTCGAATTTGGCATCAAGATTCTGACAATCTACGCCTTTTCGACAGAAAACTGGGGCCGGCCAGAGCAGGAAATCAAGGCTCTGATGAAAATCTTTGCCCGCGTACTGGATCAAGAAATTGATGACCTGCACGCACAAGGCGTTTGCCTTCATCACCTGGGGGAACTGACCGGCATCAGTCCTTCCTTGCAAGAGAAAGTACGGCGAGCCATTGATCTAACCAAAGACAATGACCGCCTCATTCTCAATGTCGCCTTTAATTATGGTGGCCGGGCTGAGATTTTGCACGCGGTCAAGCATATGGTGGCCGATGGCATTGAAGCCGACGACTTAACCGAAGAGCTGTTTAATAGTTACCTGTTTACATCTGGCCTACCCGATCCCGACATGGTGGTACGCACCAGCGGCGAGTTACGCATTAGCAACTTCTTAATCTGGCAAGCCGCTTATGCTGAATATTATCCAACCCCTGCCCTATGGCCAGATTTTGGCCGCGAGGAATTGTACGAAGCCATTGTAGCCTTCAACCAGAGAGAGCGCCGTTACGGCGTACTGCCTGAGTAAGCTGAAGCCATAGCCCCACAGCGTTCCGGGGTTTGAGGCTGCCCAGGCAGTAAATTGCCTCCTGACAATACCTGATTGATCTTATGTTCTTAAAACGCGCGGCCGTCACGCTGACTTTAGGACCGTTAGCCTTATATATTATCTATTTGGGCGGTTGGTTCTACTTTGTGCCGATAACGGCCGTTATGCTCCTGGCCACGACTGAATACACCAACCTGACCCGTCAGGTTGGCTGCCGCACCTCTAACCTGGTGCTGCTGCCTCTGGTGCTGCTGCTGCTTATCGTAGCGCAATGGTACAGCCAGAGCCTCTTCACCCTTACTTTCTTTCTGGCGCTGCTGGTAGTAATGGCCTACGCCTTATGGCTATACGAACAGGGGCGCAGTGACAACGCCACGGCCGACTGGCTGGCTATGACCGGGGGTGTCGTGCTGCTAGGCTGGTTGGGCGGACATTTTCTTCATTTACGCGGCATTGAGCAGATGGCCTGGCAGTGGACCATGCTGGCTATGTTGAGCGTCTGGTTGACCGACGCGGCCGCCTATGTCGTCGGCCGTTACCTGGCCGGAACTGTGCTGGGCCGGCATCGGTTGGCGCCGCGCCTTAGCCCCAACAAGACGGTGGAAGGATATGTGGGCGGTATTGTGTTGGCAACGGCCGTTATTATACCCATCGCCAGCCTGCTTCAACTCCCGCTAAACGCCAGCCTGCTGCTTGTTCTGCTCATCTCCGGCTTCAGCTTTATTGGCGACCTCGGCATGTCCCTTCTCAAACGCGAAGCCGGACTCAAAGATTCTGGCATTCTGTTTCCCGGCCACGGCGGTGCCTTAGACCGCATCGACTCCCTGGTCTGGTCAGTGGCCCTGGCCTATTATTTATCTCTCTATCTAAACCTTGCCTAAACCACAGGCTACTCGACTACCTGACTACCTGACTATTCGACTACCTGACTACTTGACGAACCAACTTTCCCACAACAAGGAACGCAAGTCATGTCCAAGATCATTACCATCGAACGCTTTATTCTCGAAAACCAGCCAATCAATGCGCGTGGCGAGTTCACCAACTTACTCTACGACATTGCCCTGGCCGCCAAAATAATCGCCCATAAGACCAACCGGGCCGGCCTGACCGACATTCTGGGCCGCGCCGGAGCCGTCAACATTCAGGGCGAACAACAGCAAAAGCTGGATGTATTCGCCGACGAAGTCATCTTCCGCGTTTGCGACCACACCGGACGTCTTTGCGTCATGGCTTCTGAGGAAAACGAGGCGCTGCTCCACATTCCCAACGAGTACGAAAAAGGCAGCTACGTTCTCGTTTACGACCCGCTGGACGGCTCTTCCAACATCGACGTCAACGTCAGCATCGGTACCATTTTTGGTATCTATCGCTGCAAAGATTGGTCACAGCGCGGCCGGCTCGAAGACGTGTTGCAACCGGGCCGCGACCTGGTAGGCTCTGGTTACGTCTTGTATGGCTCTAGCACCATGCTGGTCTATAGTACGGGCCAGGGTGTCCACGGCTTTACCCTGGACCCTGAACTAGGCGAGTTTTTGCTTTCCCATAAACAGATGAAGCTCCCGAACCCGCCCGCTTACTTTAGTATCAACCACGCCTACTACCCGCGTTGGTCCCCAGCCGTTCAAAAATATGTACAGTGGCTTCAAAGTGGCAATGAAGGCAAAACACCCCTTTCCTCTCGCTATATCGGCTCGTTGGTAGCCGACTTTCATCGCAACTTGCTGCGCGGCGGCGTTTTTTGCTATCCGAGTGAAGTCAACCAGCCGCGTGGTAAGATTCGGCTGGTATACGAAGCAGCCCCACTAGCCTTCCTAATCGAGCAGGCGGGCGGCTATGCTTCGGATGGGTTCGGTTCTATTCTCAACATTGAGCCGACCGAACTCCACCAGCGCGTGCCCTTATTCATTGGCAATCGCCGTTTGGTAGAAAAAGCTGAGTATTTTATACAAATGGAGAATAAATAAATTGACTTGCCTATAGCGACATGCTATACTCCGGTTGCCCGCAAAACAGGAAGTTCAATTAAAATTCCCTCAGAACGATTACAAACAGCCGGAGCCTGAGGTCCAACAGGTAAGTCCTCTTGCATTTTTAACCAACTTAGCGCCAACCAAATTAAGAAATTGGCCCAGATAAGCTCAATATTCAAATGCAGCTAGAGTAGCGGATCAACCAATGGTCCCGCCGCGCTGACCTGCATAACCCCACCACTTTGGAGAATCCCCGTATGGACATTGCAGAACTTGCAGATAAAAAATTGACTGAATTACGAGACATAGCCCGTGATTTGGAAGTGCCTGGCTACAGCACGATGAAAAAGCAGACCCTGGTCTACGAAATTCTACGCTCAAATGCTGAGGCCAAAGGCTTTCATTTTCGCGGCGGCGTTTTGGAAATTGTCGAAGACGACAAACAGAATATGGGTTTCTTGCGTACTAAGAGCGCCAACTGGCTGCCCAGCCCGGATGATATCTACGTCTCCAACTCCCAGATTCGGCGGTTAGGGCTGCGTACAGGCGATATGGTTATGGGCCAGGTGCGCGTACCCAAAGACAATGAGAAATATTTCAGCCTGCTACGCGTTGAAGCGGTTAATGACCAAAGCCCTGACGACGCCAAGAAGCGACCCCGTTACGAGTCTCAGACCCCCATCTTCCCCGACCAAAAGTTGAAGCTGGAAACCGAGCCAAACATCCTGTCTACACGGTTGATTGATCTGGTAGCCCCTATTGGTCGCGGTCAGCGTGGTTTGATTGTATCGCCACCCAAAGCGGGTAAGACGACCGTTCTGAAAGAAATTGCCAACGGAGTTTCAGCCAATTATACTGACCTGCACCTGATGGTTGTGCTAATCGGTGAGCGTCCCGAAGAAGTGACTGACATGCAGCGCTCCATTGATGGCGAAGTAGTCAGTTCTACCTTTGACGAACCGGTGCGCCAGCACTGCCGCGTAGCCGAGATTGCGCTGGAGCGGGCCAAACGACTCGTCGAGGGTGGCCTGGACGTGGTCATTTTGCTGGACTCGATTACCCGTCTGGCGCGGGCCTATAACCTGACCGTATCGCCTAGCGGCCGTACCCTGTCCGGTGGTCTGGATCCCACCGCGTTGTACCCACCCAAACGTTTCTTTGGTACGGCACGTAATCTGGAAGAAGGTGGCAGCCTGACAATTATTGCTACCTGTCTGGTAGATACTGGTAGCCGCATGGATGACGTCATTTATGAGGAGTTTAAGGGAACGGGTAACATGGAGTTGCTGCTGAGCCGCCGTCTGCAAGAGCGCCGCATCTTCCCCGCCTTTGACATCGAACGCTCCAGTACCCGCCGTGAGGACCTGCTGCTGTCTGGTGATGAGTTGTCACGTGTGTACACCATGCGCCGGATGCTAGGCCACCTGATGGATACGCCTGGTTATGACATCAGCAGCGCTACCGCCGCTGTTATGCAGCGGATGCGCGGCACGAAGACTAATTATGAGTTCCTGGAAACGCTGACGAAGGATATGATGTAGTGCGTAGTGCGTGTGCAAATTCGGCATGGCTCAAGTCAGCTTGACAATTTACTGACCGAGGACGGAGGACGAAAGACCGATAGCCAGAGCAATTCTGTCCTTCGTCTTCGGTCTTCCGTCAAAATTTGTAAAGTTGGTTGCCAGAGAGCAGTGAACCATACCGCAAATTCCTAACAAGCGATTAAGAAAGCGGGCCTGATGCTTGGCCCGCTTTTGTTTTTGGTGGCGTTTGTGTTACCATGCTAACCCTATGGAAGAGGAAAGAAGTACCAGGCAGCAATATGGCGGCTATCTGGTCTTGGTGATAGTGGCCGTGATGCTGGTACTGGGTGGGCAAGCCACGTGGGCCGGTAGCTGGCTTTCAGAGCTGGAAAACGACAGCTGGAATGAGCTGGCATTGGGCAGTGAAATCATCGTAGCCAATTCGGAAACGGCCGTTTCCCTTTCCGCTCTTGATGCCCTGCCTGAAACTGAGTCAGAAACGGCCGTTACTGTCCTGGGCGATACCCTCTCCACCCAACCTCTGCCCGTGATTCAAGACAGTAGCCTGGTCCCC
>SLGK01000170.1 GCA_007123775.1 Anaerolineae bacterium
ACATACGGTAAGCGGTCTTGTAGGTGACACCAATCTTTTCGGCATATTGGCTTAGTTTCATGCAGACATAATACCATATAATACCTTACAAGTCTATATAAATATAAACTAATTACAACCCCACTGGGTAGATGTTGTCATCGGTGAAGCTGTTGAAAACGGGCAAACTAAGAAAAAACAACGACAACGCATCTTAAGTTACGCCGGTATCTTGTCAGACTTAACCGATACGGAGTGGGAAACTCTGTCTGAAACTTTCGAACGACGCAGCTATTTTCCTGAACGTAATTTCCCATGGCACATTAAGGCACCAAGGAAATTTAATCCCTGATGGCGATTTGTTCATCGCTGCTACAACCCTGGCTCATGATTGCATTTTAGTCACAAATAACACGGCTCACTTTAGGCGTATACCCAACTTGCGGTTGGACAATTGGAGATAGTCTCTAGCTGATGGTGTCATCCCTGGTCTTTGGTCTGTAGCACACCACCCTCCACCAACGGCCGTTCCGCCGGTATCAAAATTCCCCCAGAAATCACAAACTTAGCTGCCTCCTCCATTGTCATACTGGTGGGCAGCGTATCCTTTTCCGGAACCACGATGAGGACGCCGCTGGTGGGGTTTGGCGTGGTGGGCATAAAGAGGGCTACATTGCGCTCGCCGCGAAATTCCAGCTCCCTGGTCACAAAACCGAGCGTCCAGACCCCCTCACGCGGGTACTCCACAAACGCCACCCGGCTGAACTTCTGCTCGGCCGATGTGACGTTGAAAACATCCAGCGTTTGTTTAACGGCCGAATAGATCGCCCCCACAATGGGCAGCCGGTTGACAATATTTTCGCCAATCTCGATCAGCCGCTTAGAGATGCGATTCTGCACCAGCCAGCCGATCAGATAGAGCAAAATCGGCACCAGAATCAGGCCAATGCCGGGCAGGGTGCGCCCGAACATCTGCATAAATAGCGGCTGGAACAGTCCATCGACAAAACGAATTACCCACACCAGAACCCAGATGGTCAACACGGCCGGCAGCACAGCCACCAGCCCGGTTATCAGCCGGTCGCGGGTTACTAATACGAAGGATTTATCGCTCATAGCACCTTATCGTAAAGCGTAAAGAGTAAAACGTAATGTCCGAGGCAATGGCAGCTTACGTTTTACGCATTACGTTTCACGTCTATCTCCCTACGCCGGCCGTACCACCAAAGGCGGCCGACATTTCATCATAAATGGCCTCAATTGAAGCCTCGTCACTCAGGAAAAAGATGCCATTGGTCGCCGCAGCCAACTGCTGCATGGTGCGGGCATCTGCCTCACTGCTGTAGGCAATCGCCACTACTGTGGTGTCATTGGCCGCCGCCAACTCAAAGAGCTGCGGACCAGCTCGATAACGGCGGCTGGCATTGTCCATGCCATCGGTCAGTACAACCAGCACATTGGTCATATCGGGCACAGTCGTTTCCGCAATCAACGTGGCCCCATCACCGATGGCATCATATAAGGCCGTGCTGCCAAATGCGGTCAGGTTTTGAATATCAGCCATCACCTTGTCACGGCTATCGCCCACCAGCGCATGGCGCACGATCACTTCCGACTGGCTAGAAAAGACGATGACACTAATCCGATCATCAGCTCCCATCTGCTGCACGAACTGGGCGGCGGCCGTCTGCATACTGCGCATCCGGTTGCCGCGCATACTGCCGGAGATGTCCAGGACCATGACCAGATTGACGTCTTTGCGGGCCTGCTGCCACAAATCCTGCACGGCAAAGATGGTGTCGGCGCTGGGCGGGTCAAAGATATCTACATCTTGGTGAGGATTTACCCCAAAGGCTTCATCCAGGGGCGCAGCCAGGGATACGGCCGTATTCACCGGACGTAATCCCACTGCCAACGCCGTCTGCTGCGCCTCTTCCGTCACCAGATACTCACGGAAACGGAGTGCGCCCTCACGCACCTCACCAGAGACAGCTTGATTGAGGCAGGCAGGATGGCTGGCCATAAACGTTCCCTCGAAGGGATAAACAGCCACAATCTCGCCGCCGCCATGCTGCACGACGGTGCTTTCATAAACGATGGCCGCGCTCAGATAAGCCATATCCCGCTCGCGCATGGTGCGGCCCATGTTCTCTGTGCTGTTGCCAAACCAGGCCACGCCGCTCTCAAACGCGCCCACCGAAGCCTGCACGATGGGCAGTTCTACGTCAGCCACCGTCACCGCCTCGGTTTGCAGCCGGGCCGCCTGCACCACTGCCAACAGCGTACTGGTCCCCGTGCCTGACAGGCCGGGATGGGTATGACCCAGACGGAAATTGTCGCCCAGTTCGCCACCGCTGTAATAGCTCCAGGAAGCCTGGTCCGCCGCCAGGCTGCCCACGTCAAGCCAGCCCAGGGGCAGGCCGGGCCAGCCCAGCGTTTCGGCAATGGGCCGCCACATGGCAATGACCAGCGGGCTTTGGGCGGTACTCAGACAGTCGGCCCGGAAGTTGGGATTGCCCACCTCAGCCAGTACCTCGGCCCAGACCGGGTCATCAGGCAGCCAGAGGGCATAAGGGGGTGCGCCATCTTGCAGAGTGGTAACGGCCGTACCCGCTTCAGCCTCGTGCAGAATGATGAAGAAGGGGTTGCCTTCATCGTTTTGAATACGGGCGGTGTTGAAGTCAGAAACGGCCGTTTCCAACCAGGGCATCAGACTCGAATTAGCCAACACCTCCACCACCACCGCATTGCGCGGCGGGCCATCGCTGCCGCCCAAATCGGTCAGACGACAGGCCAGCGCGGGCAAGGACAAAAGTACAACGAACAATAACAGGGTAAACCAGTTGTTTTTTTTCATAATAATGTAATTGTCGGACTATAAAAATCTGGGCATGGTTCAAATTAACTTGACAATTTGCTGACCGAGGACGGAAGACGGAAGACCGATAGCCAGTCTAATTCCGTCCTCCGTCTTCGGTCCTCCGTCAAAATTTGTAAAGTTGGCTCCAGGGAGCAGTGAACCATACCAAAATCTGTAAGACTTTTGTAGTCTCCGTAAACTACCGACCGGCCGTAACCAGCGTCAATTCCACAAAACGATCTTGAGACTGGATAAACGGATCATCCGTATTACGATGATCTTCCGGGGGCAAAACGGCTTCAACAATAAAACGGGCCGGGTCAATCCCTTGCGACACCAGATAAGCCACCACCGATTCCGCTCGACCCTCAGCTACTTCCAGAATATCCTGCTCAGTGTAAGGGGGATCGTTGGCCGGCCAGGCTGACGAGCCTTGTACGCGCAGCAGCAGCCCCACACTCTGCGAGAGCGTCGGCACCACACAGTTATCCAATACGCGGCGCGATTCAAGCGTCAATTCGGTTGATTCGGGCAAGAAATTAAAGGTGCGGCAGGGCAAAACGGCCAGCGTAGCGGCGGCCGATTGGTCAATACCGCCCACGTCAAGCTGGGCTGTGGCCGACATGGAGAAGGTATCGTTGACCGGACGGCGGCTGGTTTGCAGTTGAGGCTGGTCGGCGGCTCGCAACACAAAGCTGGGATCAACCAGATCCTCCACGTTGTCACTGGGTACGCTTATGTCCGAGGCGGCCCAGACACGGCGAGCGATTTCCAACCGGTTGATAATGGGGCGCAAATCACGCATGACGAAGGCGTTATCACCCAGGCTGGCCTGGGCAATGCTTTCCAACCACTCGGTCAGATCGTCGGCCGCGCTTTCGGGGTAGACAAAGGACCAGTCGTTGTTGCCCCAACTGGCGATATAGTTGGCCGCTTGTGGCAAATCTTCAAATTGCACTTTTAGCGTATCGAACCAGGCGTTGTGGAACTGCTGCACCACATCAGCCCGGTTGTCGATGGATTGGCGGGAGGTAACAACCACATCGACCACGATACGCAGTTGGGCTGAACTAAGCAGCGGCACACCGCCACTCTCTTCGGCATCATAAATGTCTGGTTCCCAACCGGCCACCACGTCAGCCAGGCCGTTGTTGAAGGCTTCGACCGCATCGGCCACGCTGTCTTGCGGCACTAACGTCACCTGGGAGCGGGGGCTGAGCTGGGCAATGGAGAGGGTGTAGTAGACGAAATATTCACCCACGCTGCCCCGCGCAAAGGCGATCCGCTTGCCGCGCAGATCGTTGATGGTTTCTATGTCGCGGCCCCAAAGCTGGTCGGCCCCGGCCGTTTCGTCAATGATGGCCGTAATCACGCCGGGACTTTGCAGGGCTACCGAGTCGAGCGTGGTCAGCAGGCAGTCCCACTGGCCGTTACGCAGCAGCGCGGTCCGCTGCTCCTCAGAGATGTCGTAAGCCGGGTCGTCGTCGAGGAAGAAGGGGACAATGCCCAGGTGGAAGCCATGCTCAATATCTTTGCCCGACATTTGCATCTGCTGTAAGACGAAGTAGCTGCCAAAGGCGTCGGCGCCACAAATGTAGGTGGGACGGCCGTCTTCGCTGTCAAAGTTTGGTCCCCAGATTGGTTCCGGGGCATCCAGCGAAACGCTCGGCGTAGGGCGGGTGCCGTCCTGGCCAGTCACAGGCATTTGCCCAGTACCATCAATGGTCTCTACCTGTGGCTCAGGCTCAAACAGGGAAGACATGGTGTTGAAAACAATCACGCCGCACACCAAAATCAACGTGGCGGCGATGATGCCAATGAATATGATGCGTGTTCTATCTAGCTGCATAATAAACACTCCTCTTTGAAAGGACGAATTAGGAATTAGGAATTACGAAACTGCCTCACGTTTCACGTTTCACTTTTTACTGACTACTGACTACTGCTTACTGACTACTGCCTACTCCGTCGCTATTTTAAGCCAGGCGTTTTGCGGGCCGTAGCCGAGATTGGTCAGGACTTCGTCGGGGGTTTGGCCACGGATGAGTTCAAAACGAAAACGGCCGTCTTCCGTCTCATCGACCACCAGTTCATACGCCTCAGGCAGCACACAATGCTTGCTGCCGCGTACCCCGCCCAGCATCTCCTGATAGGCCCCAATGCTAAAGAAACCAATGTAGAGATCGTCCGTTTCGGTGGGCAAATAAAGCGGGGCTGTACTGCCTTTGGGTGGGTAAACGTCGTCACTGTCGCAAGTAATGCCGCCCAACTGCACCTGCTGGAACGGCTTGTCCAGATGGTTGAGGGGCAGCACCACGAAATGTTCGCCCAGCGCCCAACTGTCGGGGAAAGAACTCATAATCGAGCCGTCGATAATGTACCAGGGCAGATCAGATTTGTTGTCTTTAGCGGCGATAATCTTGAATAAATGCGCCCCATGCTCGGCGGTGGTGTAACGGCCGAATTCCCCCATAATGTCTGGCACAGGCACGTTGTAACGGCCGCAAATCTCTTGGGCCGCCGTGAGCAGCTTGTGGGCAAAGGCGCGGTAGTCAAACTCAAAATCGAGCGTCATCGCCACCGGCATCCCGCCGCCAAAGTTAAAAATGCTGAGGGAGGGGTAGCGCTGGCGCAGTTGGGCGAAGGTTTCCAGGCCGGGGCGCAAATAATCGACAAAAGCGGCCCGTTCGGTTAACTGGCTGCCGACCATGAAGTGGTGCATTTTAAGGCTGAGGTTAGGGGCGGCGTCGATGTATTCGGCCGTTTTCCACAGCGTCTCCACATCCATGCCAAAGCGGGAGTTGGCCGCTTCTACTTCATCTATCGTTGTCTGCGGCCCATACGCTTTCTGGCGCAGCCCCATCTCAAATTTCTTGCCCGAATTATGGAACGGGGTCAGTTCGACCAGATCATCCAGGACCGGTACAACCTTGTCATGCTCATCCTTAATGCGGATGATGTTGGCCGAGTAGCCGGTGCCCAGCCCCTTGAAGCCGTTGCAAACCAACCAGCGGTCAGGCGTGAGCAGTCCCCGCACAATCATCTTGCGGGCAATGTCCACGTCGATGGTGGAGGACATTTCATGGTGCGCCCCCGCGCCCAACGTGGTGCGGATGACCTCTTCGGCGGCGTTGGCTTTGGAGGCGTAGGCGTAGAGAAACTGCCCCTCGTAGTCTAATTCGGCCCGCACATCGGCGAAAATCTCTTCCAGGTAGGCAATTTGCCGCCGGATGAGAGGTAAGAAGACAATTTCAAGCGGGCTGGGCAAAATTCGACCCAGCTTGTGTTCTACCCCACCCCCTAAAAATAGCTGGGCCAGATCGAAATTGTTCATATGAAGACGGCCGTTTTCGGCCCGTAAATAACTCTTGAATTGATGTCCATCGGGAACCGGTGCTTCTTGCTCCCAGCCAATGATAGGACGGGTCATGGGTGCCTCCTCTAAAAATGTAGGTCAAGCATCCCTGCTTGACCACGCAAACAGGGATGTTTGCGCTACAGATTTGCATTGAGCCGAACTTCTGGGTTCCTGTTAAGTAGTCGATAACCAGTTTGCGGTCAAGGTCCGAGTATTATACAGAATTCCGTATGCAGGGACATATGTACAATCACTTTGGGTCTACGAACAAGTTGTCATGCCTACCTTCGCGGGCATCCAGTGGGTTGGATTCCTGCCTTCGCAGGAATGACATGGTTCTGACAAGTCTTTCGTAGACCCATCACTTTAAGTGGCTGCCTGAAGAACATTACGGAATAAGTGGTAGCCAGGTTGCTATCCGCCATAGTTGGTGATCAAGGGCAGGTAGAGAAAATCTAAAGGTGTAACGCCGTTGGGTGTCGGTGATGGGGTTGGTGTGCTAGTTGGGGTGGGCGAAGGTGTAATAGATGGCGTGGGTGTATGGCTTGCGGTTGGGGTTATCGTGGGTATGCCGCCTGTCACGATAATCTCACCCGACATACCAACTCCCCCCGGACCACCATGTACCGAACAATAATAGGCAAATGTACCGGTCTTATCAAAGGTATGGCTAAAGACCCAGGGATCACCAGAAGGAGGACCGCTGTTAAAAGAGCCATCGTCAGCTACAACATCGTGGAAACCACCCACATTGGTCCACTCTACTATGTCGCCACTGTTGATAGTCAGCGAGTTGGGGTTATAAAAGTTGCTTTGCACGGCAACGGGATGGGTTTGGGTTTCAAACAGGGTGCTGGCTTGAACTGGCCAGACAATGTGGAGAATGACGATGGCAGCCAGCACAAACAGGCTGCCGAGCAAAAGAGCAACGGACTTGTTAATTCTTGACATGATATTCTCCTTTCTGGTAACCAACTTTGGGAATGGGGTAAGCTTTTATGCTAATGCACCCATTGTACAGGATAAACGTGGGTTGAACAGATAATGGAGAGTTGTTATGTCTGAACGGCCGTAACGGGCTGCCGACACAGTTGCCAGATAATCGCCACGTTGCCCAGAATCAGCAGAGCCAGGGCAATCGGCAGCGCCAGCATTAACAGGAAACTAAGCGTATATAACAAACCTTGAACAGGTGAAATCATCTATAACCCTCCTCTGTGGGCACAGGGCAAGCATCCCTGCTTGACTGTGAGTGTAGGTCAGGCATCCCTGCTTGACTGTGAATGTAGGTCAGGCATCCCTGCTTGACTGTGAGTGTAGGTCAGGCATCCCTGCTTGACTGTGAGTGTAGGTCAGGCATCCCTGCTTGACTGTGAATGTAGGGCAAGCATCCCTGCTTGACTGTGAGTGTAGGTCAGGCATCCCTGCTTGACTGTGAATGTAGGTCAGGCATCCCTGCTTGGCTGTGAATGTAGGTCAAGCATCCCTGCTTGACCACGCAAATAGGGATGTTTGCGCTACAAGACCGAATTGCTTTCGAGGGCTATACGCAAA
>SLGK01000090.1 GCA_007123775.1 Anaerolineae bacterium
CACACCGGGCGGCAACTGTCACGAGCGCATCCCCAGTGACGACCTGTTCACCATCGTTACCCAAACCTACGGCCTTAGCCGGGACTACGCGCCGCAGGATTTAGTGCCGCTGGCTGATTACCTGCCCCAAAGCGTGACCATGGGGCTGCCCAACGAGGTGCGTGCCGTCATCATTGAACCGCTGACGCGCATGATCAACGACATGATCGCCGCCGCGCTGCGCCCGACCATCATTTCCGGCTACCGCAGCTACAGCGCCCAATCTATTGCCTATAACAAATGGGCCAGCCAATATCCCGACCACGTCAACATTATCAGCGCCCCGCCTGGCTTCAGCGAACACCAGTTGGGCACAGTGATCGATTTTGGCTCGCCCGAACTGCCCGACATCGTAGACGACCCGGAGATTGAGTTTCATACCTACTTTTACCGTACCAGCGAAGGACAATGGCTGCGGGCCAATGCCCACAAATATGGCTTCACCCTGAGCTACCCACGTGAAGCGTTTGAGCTGACCGGTTTTTATTATGAACCCTGGCATTACCGGTATGTGGGGGTGGAATTAGCTACATATCTATACGAAAACGAGCAATTTTTAGCGGAATATTTGCTGGCCCGCCAGCCGCAGCCATGTATTCCTTGAGGCAGCAAACCTGACAGCTCTTTGGAGACCTGTCAGGTTTAGGTGATCGTTTATATGAAGAAGTTAATCCCAAGCATTATCGTTATGTTATTGCTGCTAGGCTGTAACCGGGCAGCACCGGTAGGGCCGGTGGTGGTAATCACAATCGCTGCTGAGGCAGTGACCGCAACAGCCACGCCAACTTTGACGCCATCCTCCACGCCAACGGCCAGCGCCACGCCAACGGCCGTTCCGCCCACCGCTACCCCGACCCTAACCGCAACGCCCACGGCCACCCCCATACCCACCGCACGCCTGGTTGTGCCGCCTGAATGGGAAACGGCCGTTGCTAACGCCCTGCCTGAATTTCCGACCGATTGGCAGTGGACGCTTCTGATTGATCCCGACCCGCTCTCCTTGCTCGCGGCCGGTCAGGCAGACCTGGCCTTGACCAGCGAAACGGCCGATCTGCCGCATCAATTAGTCCATCAAGAGGCAATCGCCCTCACCGTCCCCTTCCTCAGCGAGTGGGCCGAGACCAACCGGCAGCAGGCCAACGAGATTCTGGCTAACGGCCACGCCATCGTCGAGATCATGCCCTGGGCTGAGATGCGGGCCAATCGCAAGGCGCTGCGGATAGACGGCCGTTCCCCCGCCGACCCCGACTACCCCTTGCAACAAAACTGGTACCTGACGGGCAACGAAACGGCCGTTGCTGCCCTGCTGCCTTTGGTGCAAACTGCCCTACAACCTGCCCCGCTCGTCCATCTGGCGGCTACTGGCGACATTATGCTGGACCGATCCCTCGGCTACCATTTGAGCCAGGGCAAGCTCGACTATCCCTTTTACGAAGTAGCCCACTGGTTTCACGCCGCCGACCTGACCATCGGCAATTTAGAATCGGCCCTGGGTGACATTGGCCAACCGGAGCCAAAAGCCTACCCCTTCCGCGCCCCGCCCGAAGCGGCCGAATCGCTGGCGCGGGCCGGCTTTGACATCGTCTCGCTGGCCAACAATCATGGCATGGATTACGGGCCAGACGCGCTGCTGCAAGGGATTGACCTGCTCAACGCGGCCGGGGTGGTGCCGATTGGCGCGGGTGCCGACGAAACGGCCGCATACGCCCCCCACATCACCACCGTCAACGGCTTAAGCCTGGCCATCTTTGGCTACGTCAACGTGCCCGTCGAATGGCGCGGCTTTGACACCCAAACCTGGACGGCCACAGCCGACGCGCCCGGTCTGGCCTGGGCCACCGTCGAGCGCGTTGAGGCCGACGTCAGCGCCATCCGGCCCGAGGTAGACCTGGTTATTGTGGTGCTGCACAGCGGCTATGAGTACGTTGATCCCCCCAGCCCCATTCAGATGGATTTGTCACGCGCCGCCATTGACGCGGGGGCCGATTTGGTGATCGGCCACCATGCCCACATTTTGCAGGGGATTGAGTTTTATCGAGGTGGGGTGATTGTCTACGGTCTGGGGAATTTTGCGTTTGAGATTGACGGACCGCCGGAAACGGCCGTACTTTACGCCTGGCTCGATGCGGCTGGCGTGCGCGAGATTGAGCTGCTGCCCGCTATCGTCCAGTTCGGCGGCCAGCCTCGCCCCGCCGCCAGTTGGGAGGCCGGTCCGATTTTGCAGCGCGTCTACCAACTCAGTCGGCCGCTTTCAACTAATCCATAGTATTGCGTGTTGCGTATTACATAGCCCGCTCAGTACGCAATACGCAATAAGCACTACGCATCCGGTGGCACGTCCAAATTATCCAGCCATTCGCTGACAACCTGTACTCCCAGCACCGGCGCGTAGATGTTGCGCGTGGTGGCGATGTCGCTGTGGCCCAAAAACTCCTGCACCACTTCCAAAGGCATCCCTTCGCGCAGCAGTTGGGTGGCGCGGTAGTGGCGGAAATCGTGGGCGGAGAGGCCAGTGTGCAGGTTGAGGGCTTTAACGGCCGTTTTTATCACCAGGTGAACGGCCGTCATCGAAATCCGGGCATTGCCGGCGTTACGGCTGTGGGCCACAAAAAGGGCCGGGTTGCTGTCGGTGCGCTCGGCCAGATACGCCTGAATGGCCCGCTGCGCGTAAGGGCGAATGTGGATGGTGCGCGGCTTGTTGCCCTTGCCCATAATGGCCGCGTGGCTGGCCCGCCCCTGGTTGACGTTGCTGCGGTTAAGAGCCACCACCTCTGAAATGCGGGCGGCCGTTGCGTAGAGCGTCTGCACCAGCGCCCGGTCGCGCAGCAGGGAAAGGCGGCGGTTGTAGGTATCGTTTTCGGGCGGCAGGGGCAAATCGGCATAATATTGCACAATGTGGGGGATGGCCTGCCGCGCCTCGTCCAGGTCGATCACGGCTTCAGCCGGGTTGCGCTCTACCTGACGGCGGCTCATCTGTCGCTGTAGCTTGCCCAGTTGCACGGCGTCGGGGAGCTGGTTTTGGCCGTCCAGGTAGGTCAGGTAGCCAATGACGGCCGACATATAAGTGGTGGCAGTGGAACGCGCCCGATTAGCCAGCAGCCAGTTACGATAGGTGAGAATAACGGCCGTATCTAACCGATCCGGCTGTAACGGCCAGTCCTCCTCGGTGCTGTAACCGGCACGGCCGTAATGTTGCAGCCAGTCGGCAAAGAGGCGTAAACCGCTGCGGTAGGTGGTTTCGGTACGCAGGCTGTTGGCCCCTGCTTCTAACAAATAAGGGTGTTCATGCAGCCAGGCGGGGCTATCTGGTAACGGCCGTTGAGAAATGGGTAAAACAGACGTTGAGGCCATGGTCGGTTAAAATTCGCGGTTAGAATCAGGCAAGATCGGGACATCCTTGATCGCTTGCGCCAGATCATCCCGCACCGACATCTCATGTAGCGGAATGCCAAACCGATAAGCCGCCGAGCCAATAGCGTGCGACGTAGCTGGACCAACCACCAGCATCACCAACGCCATAATCAACCCTCGCCCCCAACTCAAATCAGTGAGCAAAACGGCGGCAATGGCCAATAAAGCCACGCCAAACACGCCCACTTTACCCGTCGCATGGAGGCGCGTATAAACATCGGGCAACCGTATCAGGCCCAATGTGCCCACAATCGAGAACAACGTACCGGCGAAAATCGCCAAAATCGCTAAAGCCTCTACAACAGCACCCATAGTTATCTCTCTTAAAACATCTGCTGATCAGCAATGTAGCGGGCCACGGCCACCATGCCAATAAAACCGAGCGCGGCCAGGCCCAGAGCTACGTCAATATAGAGTACCTGGTTGGTGATAATCGTAATGATTACCAAAATCGCCAGGGCCAACGTGCCAAGCAGTTCCAGACTAATCAGCCTGTTGATAGTATTTTCGCTGCGCCAAATGTACCATGTGGTAACACCACTCAAGGCAACGTGAATCAACAAAGACAGGTATATAGCGAAAAGCACAGCATTACTCATAAGTTTAGTCTCGCTGCTCCATTTATGACGCAAAAATCCGCTCTAAAATCTGCCGGCGTCGATCCTGCGCTTTGGCCATGATCTCATCTTTGCCCAGGGCGATCAAACAATGCGTATACATGATACCATCATCATCAGTCTCGATGACCATTTCGCCGGGAGCAGCCGTAATGGCAAAAGCGCTCAACGCGGTAGCCACTTCCGTGTCGCAGCCAGAAGGCACGGCGACAATACCAGGCGTGATCTGCAAAGAGGGAGTTAGCACAATATAAGCCACTTTCAAACCATTTAGAAAGACATCCCAAATCAGCTCAACAGTGTATTGTAGGATGGCCAGTATCAACGATGGCCAATTTTGCCATTTGACAGCCTGCGTTTGGGGCTTGACCAGCACGGCCAGGGCCAAAGCAATCAATAGACCAACTACCAGGTTGCTCAGTTCGTAGTTGTTTGTGATTATCGGATAAATAATCGCTAACGGAATAACCACACGCAAATAATAGCCCATATCCGTATTATACCTCACCTCTAAACTCAATTACTCTTACCAAATCAGGCTCTTTGGCAATTCAGGTGGCGAGTATGCACTCTGGGCACTCGCCACCTGCAACCTGCCACTCGCTACAAAATTACACAAAACCCCACGAAATCCAAAAGACCCCCAATCATTGACCACTGGCGATCAGCTCGCTGCCCAAAACCGCTTCAATATAGTTAGACGGTTCTAAAATCCAAAGGGTGGTCATATCGGCCAATTGAATAAGCGGCTCGCCCCACAACCCCAGCAGCAGGCAAAGTGTAATCAAAATAGTGGGCGCGACCAGGCGGTCGCCGGCCGGTTTCATCTTGATGTCCGGCATTTTAGGTTCCCACCAGATACGTTGAAAAGCCCGGCCCACGTAGACAACGGTGATCAAACTGGCGAAGCCTATAAAAGCTAATGAACCGAACATTTCAGCCTCGATACCGCTACGGAAAAGGGTCAGTTTACTGACGAAGCCGTTGGTTGGCGGAATACCAGCCAGCGCCAGACCACCCAACAAAAATAGTATACCGGCAAAAGGCATCTCTTTACCCATCCCTTGAATCGTGGTAAAGGCGGCAGTTTTTACGGCCGCACGGCTGGCCACGCTACCGGCCAACATCAACATAGCTGATTTGATTAAACTATGGTTAAAGGCGTAAATAACGGCCGCAGCCAACGACAACGGCGTACCCCAGCCAATCCCCACCAAAATAAAGCCCAACTGCCCCAGCGTCGAATAAGCCAGCATCCGCTTGGCGTCATACGTTCCCACCGCGCCCAGACCACCAAAGACAATCCCAAACGCACCCATCACCAGCAAAATCGACTGAATGGTGGGGGCTTGGGCCACAAACAGCAGCGTAGTCATGCGGAAAAAGCCGTAGATGCCGACCTTGACTACAACTGATGATAACACAGCATGAACGGGGGTCGGTGCAGCGGTGTGAAAGTCAGGCTGCCAGAAATGAAATGGCACAACCGCGCTCTTAATCATAAAGGTAGCCGTTAGTGTGGCAATGGCAACGGGCAACAGGGGCATGTTGGGATTAGCCTCGATCAGCGAAGCCAACTGGGCCATATTCAGTGTGCCGTAGGAAATATAGAGCGAACCAATGCCGATGAGCATAAAGATGGCGGCAAACAGGCTGATGTAGAAATATTTGTAGGCTGCTTCTGGCCCAAACCGGTCGTCTGATATAGCCGTTAACACGGCGCCGGACAATACCAGCAGCTCGACAAAAACGAACATGTTAAAGATGTCGCCGGTCAACATGGCCCCTGTCAGGGCCGTAGCCAGGGTCAAAAAGATAGGGTTAAACATCGGGTAGCGGGCACATTTGTCGGTACAGCCTAGCCCGTACAAAATGCCACCGGCCAGCACCACTTGTGACATCACCACCATCGTGGCCGACAGCATATCGGCCACAATGGTGATGCCAAACGGAGCTTCCCAACCGCCAACCTGAAAAACCAGTGCTTCACCAGTAGTCCACACCTGGTACAACAGCGCCACGCTAAAAAAGAAAGCGGTCAGCATTGTGCCAAACGTCCAGGCCCCCTGCACATTACGGTAATTACGCAGCAGAACACCAACGGCCGCACCCGTTACCGGCACCAATATTGGTAAAACAGCTAAATGAGTGAGAAACATGCCAGCCGTTCCTTTAGTAGCGCAACCCTTTTACTTCATCCAGGTCACTGGTCTTATAGCGGGCCGATAAAATGTAGAGCATAGCCAGCACAAAAGAAAACCCACCCATGCTAATAACAATAGCCGTCAGAACTAACACCTGAGGCAAGGCATCACTACGTTGGCCAACGGCATCCACATACGCGGCAGCCACCCCATCGTAAGCACCAGCTGACAGCAAAAACAGATTGATGGCGTTAGATATAATTATCAGGCCAATGGCCGACCGAATGACATTGCGGCGCAGAATCTGAAAAATACCAACGCCAAACATAATACCAATCGCCAATGCAGTGATTAGTTCCATTTTTTGCTACTCCTCGCTCTCTAGCGTGTCAGAAGGCCCGACTTCTTCCGGTAATGAAATCACGCCTTGCCTTTCCAGCACGGTCAATTCCTGTAGCTGCCACAAACTTTCGGGATCATCATCTTGCGGCCGGCCCAGCGTATCAATCACAAACAGCACGCCACCAACCACGCCTAAGCAAATAGCCACTTCAAGCATAAAGGCCGTGCTGATATAGAATCCTCTGGGCGTCGGTATACCCAGCAGTTCACCAAAATTGGCTGGCGACAAAAAGTACCCATTATACCCGGTGGACAGAATGCCGGTGACGATAACAAGTAAAAGTCCACCACCAATAAAAGCACTCGGTCTGAGCCAGGTCAGATGTTGGCGCGTGTAGGTATAACCAAAGATCACGTACCAGAAAGCAATCGCCAGGCTAATAATGACACCGCCTGTAAAGCCATCCCCTGGCTGATCATGGCCATAAATCAGGTGGGTTACAGCCAGCATGATAGCCAGCGGTAGCACGGCATAAGCCAGCACCCGCAATAATGGGGAGGAACGCAATCCACTGATGCCGTGTATATGACTGGCTAACCGCAGCGCCATCGGTCCGTAAAACTGCATGGGTGCGTCGTCGGCCCGATCGTTAGCTGTGCGCGTAGCGAAGCGCAGCAGCATATAGGCCCCCATACCAGCCACGCAAAAAACAACGACTTCCATAAAAGTATCAAAAGCGCGGAAGTCAACCAGAATAGAACCGACGATGTCGGTGGCCTGGGTCAATGGCTCGGCACTGGCTTCAAAGTAGGGTGTGAGCAAACTTTGACGAGGTCGGGTTGTCAGGGCATTCAAGACCAGCAGAGTCATAACCACTGCGCTGCCCAACGCCAATAATGTGTCGCGAATCAGACCGGTGTTGCTTTGCAGAAAGGTTACCTCGTGCGCTCTGGCTCGCTGTGGCCGGGGCAGGCGGGTCAAGGCCAACACCAGAATCACTACAGCCAGAATGTCAACCACAATCTGAACCAGAGCTACGTCGGGAGCTGGTTCCAGAATCATGACCAGGGCTACAGCAAAACCGGACGCACCCAGGGCCAAAATGGCGGGCAAATCACGCCCCACAAAGACGGTCATGAGCGCGGTAACAGCCCCAAAAATCAGCATAACCGCTCTCAAGATAACCAATTCACCGGCAAATGTCAGTTCAGGGGGTGTCAAGCTGCTGAAGGCCGGTGGTGCTGGCAGGGCATTAAAGAAAATGAGCAGGCCGCCCATTGCTATCAGCATAACCGCCAGATAGTGACGCAGGTAGCCGTATTGAGTGCGCGTAACGGCAAAGGCGCCGCCGTCAATCAACTTCAGCGCGCCTTCATGCAGCGTGTTGAGCGTGAAATCACGGTTAATCTGATTTTGAACCCGACGTATTTGCTGACGATAGTAAAAGACAAAAGAGCCTGTCACGATAGCTATAATACTCAGCACTAGCGGCAGGTTGAAGCCATGCCACAGAGCCAATGAGACCGAAACGTTGGCACCATACGCACTTTGGGCCGCACCGCTCAACAGGGCAATCAGACCGGCCGGTTCAATCAGGAAGAGACCGAACAGGCCAAAAACAAGTGACAAGACGGCCGGAATGGCGGGGGCCAGCAACATGCCATACGGTGCCTCGTGGGCGTGGAGCGAGGGGTCGCCCGGCTCGCCATAAAAAGTGTCGTAAATCAGCATCCCGGCCTGGGCTAACAGAAACGCGCCGGTAATAACGGCCGCTACCACAAACAACGGCTGAACCAGCGTAGACACCATCGGCCCCAGCACCGTAACCAGGAGCGTCTCTTTGGCCAAAAAGCCAAACAGCGGTATCAAGCCGGCCATCGACAAGGCGGCCAGCAGGCCGATAACCAGCGTATAGGGCATTTTACGGCCGATCCCCCCCAAGCGGCGTAAATCGCGCGTGCCCGTCTCGTGGTCCACAATACCGGCCACCAGAAAGAGAGCGCATTTATACAGGGCGTGGGCTAACACACCAATAACCAACGCCTTAAACGCCGCTGGCTGATCAAACCCGATCAGCATCATCAAAGCCCCAAGCTGGCTGACAGTAGAGTACGCCAGCAGCGCTTTCAGATCATTTTGCTTCAGTCCCAGATAGGCGCCGACGACCATCGTCACCATGCCAAACGAGGCCAGCAGCCAGAACCAGGCATCTGTACCACCCAGGGCCGGGTTAAGGCGGGCCATCAGGTAAATGCCCGCTTTTACCATCGTGGCTGAGTGGAGGTAGGCACTGGCGGGCGTGGGGGCGCTCATGGCGTCGGGCAGCCATATATGAGCCGGGACTTGGGCGCTCTTGGTAAATGCCCCAAAAGCGACCAGCAGCAGCATAACGATGTAAAACTGGCTGCCGGTCAGCAGGTGACCGCTGTCGAGAATAGTGGCGTAGTCTGTGCCACCACTAACAGCGGCAATAAAAAGGAGACCGGCCAACAGAGGAATACCACCGCCGGCCGTAATGAACAGCGCCTTGAACGCCCCGCGCCGGGCTTCGTCATCCTTATACTTATAGCCAATAAGCAAGTAGGAGGTTAGGGATGTACCTTCCCAGAAAAGAAAAAGGGTGATGACGTCGCCGGCCATAATCAGACCCAACATGGCCGTCATAAACAGCATCATATAGCCAATAAAACGCCAGCCAGTCTGATCCCCTTGAAAATAATAACCGGCATAGACAATCACCAGTACGCCAATGCCGGTAACAATCAGGCCGAACAAGGCACTCAGATTGTCCAGGTAAAGGGAGGCCGGCATATTGAGTGAGGGCATCCAGGGGATAGCATAAGTAACAACATCGCTCTGCTGGATGGGGTGTAGGTGAACGAGAATAGCAGAGAAAGCCGCAGCCGGTGCCAGGGCGATCAGCCAACCAAGTTGCGTGGTGGTGATGCGGCGATTGATGGCCGGATAACCCGCAGTAGCAGCCATAACGGCCCCAACAATGGTGGCGATGAGGGGTATAAGAAGGCCTTGACTAATCATATATGCTTACAACAGGCACACGTTAGCGCAAATGGTCCTTAGGGTTGATTCACCAGTCCTATAAATAGCGGGAAGGCAACTATTGCAGAAAGGTCATTTCACCAGCGCTACCAATAAGACAAGTGGTATCATAAATATCCAGCTAAGTCAACCAAACCCACAGTCGTTCCGAAAAGCCTGTCAGTAAAGCCGAATTACGTGCGGGCCGGTAAAACATAACAACAATTTGACATACGGCCGTTTGTCGCTACGATTTGAGCCATGCTTAGTCCAACCCCAAAGCGCCAGCCTTTCAAGAAATATGGCGGCACCGTTCTCAAAGTTGGCGTAACCGTCATCGGCCTGATCATTGTCATCAACAATATCGACTTGACCCAATTAGGCCAAAACCTGCGTCAGACCAGGCCAGAATGGGTTGCTGTAGGCTTTGGCATGGTTATCGGAAGTTATTTGTTGCGAGCCGTGCGCTGGCGAATTCTACTACGTGGTCTGGGCAGCCGACTCTCGCTGCTGCGGCTGCTAGAACTATACCTGATTGGCGCATTCTTTAACGCCTTACTCCCGTCGGGATTTGGCGGCGATGTGGTGCGTGCTATCGAGGCCTCACGAGATGCCCCACCCGAAGTAGCAGCCGGCACCGTCTTTGTTGACCGACTGACGGGCTTGTTATCTTTATTTGTGATGGCTCTGGTCGCACTGGCGTGGCAGCCAACTACGCTGCCATACACCCTGGCCCTACAAATCGGCGCTGTCTGCCTGCTAGGGTTAGTAATCGGCCTGCTGCTATTGGAAGGCAGTTTGATGCTGCGCCTGTCCTACTGGCTACCAGGACCGCTGCACCGTTTAGGTCACGGTCTAATTCAGAAAATATTAACGGCCGTTAAGAAGTGCGGCTGGCAGTCGGTACTAGGCGCGTTGGTTGTTTCCTTTCTGTTTAATCTATTACTGGTCGGCTGGTGGACAGCCGGTGCGCGGGCGCTAGATTTACCCATCACGTATGGTCACCATATTATCATCGTGCCCATCTGGTCAATCCTGCTACTCGTTCCCTCCATTGGCGGATTGGGCGTTCGGGAAGTACTCGCTCCCACTTTGTACGGTGCCCTGGGCCTGGCCCCTGCTGAAGCGGTAGCCTTAACATTGCTCGTTTTTGCGATGGAACGTCTTTCCAGCTTAGTTGGCGCACCGGTCTATATTCTTGCCTCGCTAAAGGGAGCGAAGAACGAGCCACTCCTAAAGCAATAAAATGTTGATCCAATCGCGGCCAGAGGGTATCATTGAACCTAGTTGAACGGCCTGGGAAATGAGTCAACTCTGGGATGAGCCTTTCCTAAGCCCCACACCCACTTAAATTGCCACCTCTTAAAATTTGCAATTGCGGCAGGCTCATAGAGTAAATGAGAGATTTATGTCTGAGAAGGAGACAAGAACAACAGAATTTGTCATCCAATGGCCCGACATGCTGATTCGAGTCGGACTGTTAACCTTTTTATGGTGGTTATTGAATGGCGATGATTGGCTATCCTGGTGGTTGGGCATACCCGCCGTGATCCTGGCTACGGCCGTCAGCCTGATTGTCGTCCCCCCTATCTCCTGGCGCATCGCCCCGCTGCCCTTAATTCGCTTTGCCGGTTACTTTTTCCTAAAATCGTTTCTGAGCAGCGTTGATGTGGCCAGCCGCGTTTTCCGTCCCCGCATTCCCCTGCAACCCGCTATGATTATTTACGATGTCCGTCTAAGCGGCGATTTTCCGCCCGTACTAATGGCCAATGTCACCAGCTTGCTGCCCGGCACGTTAAGTGCGGAGTTAGAGTTACGGCCCGACAGGAGAGGCCACAAGCGGAAATATCTCAAGGTACATACACTAGATGAACGCGATCCTGTAGTAGCTGAGTTAGATCGTCTGGAAAACCACATCGCCGCCGTCTATCGTATCGACTTGGAACAAACCCAATTATGAGTCTGGTTTATCAGGCAGCCGCGCTGTTCTTAATTGTTAATGTTGGCCTGGGACTGATTCGCGTCTTGCGCGGGCCTTCCCGGCATGACCGGCTGTTGACGGTGCAGCTTTTTGGCACCACTGGCGCCGCCATTCTGGTTATTTTTTCGCTCGAACTGCAGGATGAGGCATATCTGGATATAGCCCTGATTTTTGCCCTGCTGGCCGGGATTATTGGGGTAACGTTTACCCGCTACGCGCAGAGAATTCAATCGGGAAAGCTGGGAATGTTAGACGAGGAAGACAGCCATGAGCATCACTGATTATGTGACCATTGTGGCCATTACGCTAGGGTGTTTCTTCTTTCTGGCCGGCACGTTGGGTCTGCTGCGCTTCCCCGATGTCTTCACCCGCCTGCACGCCCTAACCAAAGCAGACAATGTTGGGTTAGGCTTGATTGTGTTAGGGGCATTACTTCAAGTTGACACGCTGACGAAAGCCGTCAAGCTCATCTTAATCTGGTTTCTGGTGATCATTACCAGCGCTACCGTGGCCCATCTTATTGCCCGCAGTGCCCGGTTGCAAGGATACCCAATCTGGCAAAGAAGTGAGAACGATGACACTAATCGTTTTATTTGATCTCATATTGATCGGCATATTGTTGGTCGCCGCCTGGAAAGCGCTGACGATGCCAGATCTGTTTAACGCGGTAATCGTATTTATCGCCTTTGGTCTGCTGGTGTCGCTGGCCTGGGTCCGGCTGCAAGCTCCCGACGTGGCCATGGCTGAGGCGGCTGTAGGCTCTGGTTTAACCGGGGCACTGCTCCTTTCCAGCCTGAGCGCTATTCGCCGCACCCGCCTGGCCAGGATTGCTGAACAACAGGAGGCAGACAGCGATGGCTAATCATTCGCCCCAGCCCGACCTGGATGATGATGTGGCCATGACAGCCAGCCGCGGTCTGGTCCTCTTTTTAATTCTTGCTTTGTCGGCTGCGTTAGCCCTGGTGGCCATCAATACGCCGCTGGAGCAGGACCGTTTGGCCGCTTTGGCTATGCCCAATATTGAATTAAGCGGTGTAGCCAATCCGGTAACGGCCGTTCTGCTCAATTTCCGCGGCTACGATACCCTTTTAGAAGTGGCCGTCCTTTTCCTGGCCGTTGTGGGTATCTGGTCAATGGCTCGCCACGCCCGCGTCTGGGTCAAACCATCTGACGACGACCCGGTGCTGCTCATCTTCGCCCAGTTATTCTTGCCGCTGGCGGTTGTCGTCGCTGCCTACTTGTTCTGGCTGGGCGCAGATTTGCCCGGTGGGGCGTTCCAGGGCGGCGCAATTTTGGGCGGTATGGGAGTTTTGTGGGTAGCGGCAGCTATCTGGCTACCTACCAGATGGCCGCCGAGGCGATTACAATCCTGGCTGCGCCTGCTGTTGAGCCTGGGGCTTTTGGCATTTACGGCCGTTTCCCTCTTCACCCTCCTGCGCGGCGACAATCTACTGCAATACCCTTTTGCATGGGCTAAGACCCTCATTATTATTATCGAAAGCGCGGCTGTTTTATCCATTGGCGCCACGCTAACCCTATTATTTATTGGCGGCTTTCCCAAGCAAAGAGAAGACCAAGAAAGAAAGATTGATGATTGAATCAGCTCAACTATACATCATGGCTGGCATAGCCCTCTTTGGCATGGGGCTATACGCCCTCATCGCCTACCCCCACCTGCTGCGAAAAATTCTAGGCATGAATGTAATGGGTATCGGCGTTTTTATGGTCTTTGTTGCCGTTGGCTATCGTGGCCCAGACCAGACACCTGATCCTGTGCCCCATGCTCTGGTGATTACCGGCATTGTGGTGGCTGTGTGCGCCACCGGTCTGGCCCTTTCTCTGGCCACGCAAATCGCCAGCCGCACCGGCGCGGCCGATCTACACCCTGAGCCAGAAGAGGATAGCGAATGATAACCGAGGTCACGTTCTGGATTCCTCTGGTGATTATGCTGCCTCTGTTGGCGGCTGTAGGCACGTTTCTTTTCCCCCGCCGTGCTTTCCCCCTGGCTGTAGCCGGCACGGTGGCCACGAGCGGCGTTGTACTCATTTTGCTCTTTTTGCTGTGGCAGTTGGGGGTAGCCGCCCGTCACACAATTGGCGGCTGGGGGGCACCGCTAGGCATCGACCTGGTGCTAGATGGCCTGTCGATGTTGATGCTGCTGTTAACGGCCGTTATCGGCATAGCCATCACCAGTTACGCCCACGGCTACTTCCAACCTAGCCAAGAACCGAAACCCGCCAGGCCACCTTCTGCTGCACCCGCTGAACTGGCCGCAAAACCTGTCAGGTCTACAGACCAGGACAGTGAAGCCCAGCACCAATACAACTATTTCTGGCCGCTCTGGCTATTCCTATGGGCGGCGCTGAATGCCCTGTTCTTATCGGGCGACCTGTTTAACCTGTACGTTACGCTGGAGCTAATGGGGTTTGCGGCCGTTTCCCTGACCGCTCTGGCCCGCAGCCCGGCCGTATTACGGGCAGCCATGCGCTATCTATTGGTCAGCCTCTCCGGTTCGCTTATGTATTTGATGGGCGTCGTCTTTCTATACGCTGGCTATGGCGTCCTCGACATAAACGCCCTAAGTCTGGCCGTTAGCCAGGACCCAGGCAACTATGCCCTGGTCGCCGCTGCCGCCCTGATGACTGTCGGCCTGGCCATGAAAACAGCCCTTTTCCCCTTTCACTTCTGGCTGCCACCCGCCCACGCCAACGCCGCCGCACCGGTCAGCGCTTTGCTTTCCGCGCTGGTGGTCAAGGGATCCTTCTATATCCTGCTGAGGGCCTGGATGGTGATCTTTTACCCCCTGGCCGACAGTTACATTCCATTAGGGCTATCTCTTTTTGGTGCGACCGCTATTCTGTGGGGATCGTTCCAGGCAATGCGCCAGTCCAAGTTAAAAATGTTAGTGGCCTACTCAACCGTAGCCCAGTTGGGCTACCTTTTCTTGTTAATGCCCATATTGCTCGGACCGGGCGGGCAGCAGGAAGCACTGGGAGGTATCGTTCTCTTTCTAATGGCTCACGCGTTGGCCAAGGCAGCCGCCTTCCTCAGCGCCGGCAATATCTTGTATGCCACCGGCGACGATAAGCTGGCCTCGTTGGATGGATTGACAAGCCATGTCCCTATGTCATTGGCTGCATTCAGCGTGGCCGGAGTGAGCCTGACCGCATTGCCGCCCAGCGGTGGTTTCCTGGCGAAATGGACAATGCTAGATACGACCTTCACCTACGGCTACTGGCCGCTGGCGCTGATTATTGTGGCGGGCGGATTGTTGGCGGCCGCTTACATTATGCGTGTAATAGCGCGTCTATTTAAGCAAACGGAAGAAGCAAAAGTTGTTAGTCGCCGGGTAAGTCTTAGCATGTCTTTGCCGACTTTTGCCCTGGCGGTATTGGCGATTCTGTTAGCTTTTAGTGGTGCGTTCTTGTTAGATGTTCTGTCTGTGGGTAGCCCCTGGCTGGCGGAGGTAGCACCATGACCTGGATAAGCACGCTGCCTCTGCTGCTGGTTCTTAGCTCACTAATTCCTGGTCTGATTATTTTCAAGCTGCGAGAAGATGAAGATCGTCCCATTCGCACCGGGCTTAACATTTTCGGTGCGCTGCTCAAGTTTGTCTTGATCATCATCATCGTGCAGCGATTAACCGCAGATGATCCGCCAATTGAAACGCGCATCCCGCTGCTGCCCCAGTTTGATCTGCTTTTGCGAGCAGATAATTTGTCCATTCTGTTTGTGACGCTGTCGGCCGTTCTTTGGCTGGTAACAACATTATACGCCATCGGCTATTTGGAGGACTCGCCCCACCGCAGCCGTTTCTTTGGCTTTTTCTCACTTTGTGTTAGCGCCACCATGGGTATTGCCCTGGCCGGCAATTTATTCACCTTCTTCATTTTCTACGAGCTGCTGACCCTTTGCACTTACCCTCTGGTGGTGCATTGGGGAACAGATAAAGCACTGCGGGGTGGCGGAACGTACCTGATTTATACGCTGACCGGTGGTGCCGTGCTGCTGATCGCCATGATCTGGCTGCACCTGTTGGCCGCGCCTGTAGCAACGCCATTGGAATTCGCGCAGACGGGTGCGGTGGCTGAGTTGACACAAACGCATGGCGACGCGCTAAGAATCATTTTCTTTATGTTTATGGCCGCTTTGGGCGTTAAAACGGCCTTCGTGCCGATTCACGGCTGGCTACCGCGGGCTATGGTAGCCCCGGCCCCTGTGAGCGCCTTGCTGCACGCGGTAGCGGTAGTCAAGGCGGGTGCCTTTGGCGTTGTCCGCCTGGTGTATGATCTATACGGCGTTGAGGTAGCAAATACGCTTAACTTACTCCAACCGCTTCTCATCGTGGCCTGCATAACCGTAATCGTCGGTTCGGTTATCGCCCTATTTCAGGATGATATGAAGAAGCGGCTGGCCTACTCGACAGTGAGCCAGGTTTCTTACATTGTTCTGGGCGTGGCGTTGTTTGGTCCGGTGGGGTCAATCGGTGGCCTGATTCACCTGGTACATCAAGGCGTGATGAAGATCACCCTCTTTTTTGGAGCCGGCAACTTTGCCAAAACATTTGGGGTGTACAAAATTAGTAAGATGGACGGCATTGGTCGGCAGATGCCCTGGACAATGGCTTCTTTTACGGTGGGAGCGTTGGGCATGATCGGCGTACCGCTGACGGCCGGGTTTATCAGTAAATGGTTCCTGGGTGCGGGGGCACTGGACGCGGGGCAGGATTGGGTCGTGGGCGTACTGGTATTGAGCAGCCTGTTAAATGCAGGCTACTTTTTGCCGATTCTCTACCGGGGCTGGTTTAAGCCACCGCAAGGAGAGTGGAAGAGGAAAATAGCATGTCAGGATGGCTGGGAGTCACATAAACTGTTGGTGTTGCCGCCGGTTATTACGGCCGTATTCACGCTTGCACTCGGTATTCTGGCCAACTTTCCCATTGGTCTGCTTCACTGGGTTGAAATCATTGTAAATATGGAGTATATGCCATGAACGATGTACTCCTCACCTTAACCTGGCTAACTCCGCTACTGTATGGGCTGCTGCTGTTGTGGCGACAAGATGATCGTCTGGTCGTCTGGGCACCGGTTACGGCCGTACCCGCCTTGCTTACGATCATCCTCACGCCGCTGGATACCGTTCTGGTTTACGATTGGCTGCTATTGGGCGCCCACTTTATATTTGACCAGACGGCGCAGATATTTTTGCTGTTTACGGCCGTTCTCTGGTTCCTGGCCGCTATCTTCGCGATTGGCTACATGGCTAAAGACCCACGACGGCCCCAATTCTTCGGCTTCTTCCTGCTGGCAATGGCCGGCAACTTCGGCCTCATCATTGCCGGCGATATGGTCGGCTACTACCTCTGGTTTGCCGTGATGAGCTTCGCTTCTTACGGCCTGGTCGTCCATACCGGCGACCAGGAAGCCAATGAAGCCGGCCGCATTTACATCATCCTGGTCATTATCGGCGAAGTGATTCTATTTGCCGGGCTGGCCCTGCTGTACTTCACATCTGGCGGGGTCATTGTTGGCGACTACAGCCGGTTGGCTTTCGCTGCGCTGGACCCGGAGCCGCTAACCAACTTCATCAGCCTGTTGCTATTTATCGGTTTTGGCATTAAAGCGGGCGTCGTTGTCTTACATTTATGGCTGCCGCTGGCCCATCCCGCCGCGCCTGTGCCCGCCAGTGCCGTTCTGAGTGGTGCCATGATCAAGGCCGGGCTGCTCGGCTGGCTGCGCTTCCTTTATCCCCTGCAAGAGTCGGCACAGTGGGCCGAATGGGTGCTGCTTTTAGGGCTGATTACCGCTTTCTACGGCGCAATCGTGGGCGTATCCCAGACAAACCCCAAGGCGGTGTTGGCTTATTCCAGCATCAGCCAGATGGGATTTATTATGGTTGGCGTGGCCGCCTGGTTGGCAACCGGGGAAGCGGTGGGGGCGGCCTTAGTGGCCGTCCTGCTCTACGCCAGTCACCATGCCTTGGCCAAAGGAGCGCTGTTTCTGGGCGTTGGCTTTGCCGGTAAAAGTCGGGGGGCGATTATTGCCTTGCTGCTGCCTGCGCTGGCCCTGGCCGGACTGCCCATGACCAGTGGAGCAGTTGCCAAAGCCGCGCTCAAGGAGTCGGCCTACATTTTGCCACCTGAGTGGCTGGTAGAAACGCTGCTGGGCTTTGCGGCCGTAGGCACAACGCTGCTAATGGCCCGCTTCCTCTGGCTCATGTGGCAGAGCGAGCCATCGGCCAAACAGCCACCGCGCTCAATGTGGGGATCGTGGGCGGTGTTACTGGTTCTGACGGCAGCGTTATTATTTGTGTTACCTTTGGCACGAACGGCCGTTGCCGACAGCCTGGGCGTGGACAAATTTTGGCCCTCACTCTGGCCCGTTTTGCTCGGCATAGGCCTGGCAGCAGCGGCCATCCGCTTCTTCCCCCGTACCATCTCCCTGCCCCTCATCCCACCTGGTGACCTGATTGTGCCGTTAGAATGGTTGGGGCGTCGCCTGATCGGCTACTTGAGCCACATTGAACGGCTTATGGCCGGAGGCGAAGCCCGTTTGTGGGCATTGATTTTGTGGTTAGTGGCGGGCTGGCGGCCATTGAGCGGCTGGCTGCATCAGTTGGAGTTGCGTCTGCGCCATGACTTATACGTTGTAGGCGGTATTCTGCTGCTGATGGCTTTGGCCATTATGCTGACCATCTTTGTTTAAGCCATCTGTAACAAGGCAAAAATCGCCGCAAACAGCGTGACAAAAACACCAATACCTAGCGCCAACACAGTCGAGAGTCGCTGTCGCATTTCGCTCTCCTCATCTAAACCAGATCGAATCGTTCCGTGTGAATGTCACCCATGTTCATGCCTAAACCAACCAAAGCCCGTTCTACCGCATCCATCATCGGCTGCGGACCGCAGATGAAGGCCTCATAGGCATTACGTTTGTCCAGGCGTGGCAGATGTCGTTGCAAAATGTCGGCATTGACGAAGCCGGTTTCACCTTCCCACCCTGCTGGCGGCTTCTCTAACACGTAGACTACGCTCAGATCAAGCTGCGAACGCAGTGCTTCAATTTCCTCACGAAACGTCAGCCCTTCCCAATCCTGATTAGCGTAAACCAGGATGAGAGGTCGCTGCTCCTGCCGGTCAGCCAGGGTACGCAGCATACTCATCATCGGCGTAATGCCGACCCCACCGGCAATAAAAATGAACCCGGCGGCGTGGTCGTGCCGATCCGGTGTGAAAGCGCCATGCGGACCATCGAGGTAGGCACGTTCGCCAGGGCGTACCGTTTGAATCTGCTGCGTAAAATCGCCCCGCGCCTTGATTGTAAACTCCAGACGCTCTGTTCTGACCGCGCTGGACGAGAAAGAGAAAGGATGCTCACGGTCAGCAAAAGGGGAACTGCGCAGCGTCAGCCAGGCAAATTGTCCGGGTTGGAATGTCAGGCCGGCGTGACCCTCTGGCCGTAGCGATACTGTCCAGGCATTGCCCCGCTCCGGGCGCACCTCTTCAACCAGATAGGGACGACGCAGAATCATCCAGGGCCTAAACACACGGACGTAGGCCAGAAGCCCCACCCAAAAGATGCTATAGCCAATCCATAGGACCTGCTTCCAGGGTACGGCGACGTAATGGCCTACCAGGATGATATGCCCCAGGGCCAAAGCGACAACGGCCGTTGCCAAAATGCCATGCCAGATACGCCACTCATCGTAATGAATCTTGAGCGGCTGCCGCCAAATGGAAATCACCACCATGATGATCAGCGCCAATACGGCCGTGACGCCCAGGCGGGCACGCCAGGGTGCGGTGATGAGATTTAGCAGGGCCAGTTGCGCCGGATCCTCGATAAACAGAATCAACGGATGCGCCAGCACGATAACAAAGGCCACCAGCGAAATCTGGCGGTGAAAATAGTAGACGATGTAGGGTTCGTTTTGTGGTTTGGCTCATTACGTTCTTGCTTTCAGCGCCACCCGGTCCGCATGATAGGCGCACGCCCCATGGACGCCTCCGCCCGGCGTGGCGGCGGAGCAAAGATAGATACATTTTGAGAAACTTTCATCCAGGGGACTTAACCAGGCGAAGCCGCAGCCAGCGCACAGGCATAGTAACCTTATAAAAGAGCGTTCGGATTTGGGCGTTGTACCAAATGTTACCAACGCGCCGCCACTGTAACTTGCGGGCAAGCAGTTGCCGATCCGCTTCTACTGACTGTCCCCTAACCCCAAAATACGCGGCCAGTTCGGTTAGCGCGTGTTCCCAGATGTAATCCTGCAGACGCGACCCCATCAGACGAAAGGCCATCTCATAAACCGGGTCGCTGGCGCGGGCCTGCACCTGCACCTGGGCTACAGTAACGCCATCTTCCTCGTAAGCACTCAGCGTCACCCAACCCGCTTCCGGGTGACCCTGCGGTGTCATCATGGTGAACGATTCGTCATCGGCATAGAGTACCACTACCCCGGTCGCAATAGGACCGCCCGGCGTCCAGGCGTTTATTAACACCACTGCACCCGGCACGATGCCCTCCGGCGAAGGGTAGAAGCGTTTCTCAACCGGTTTGAAGCAAGGCAAAGCTGCTTTCCACTCGGCAATCACCTGGGCCGGAGTAACATTAGCGCCTACAAGATGAATACGAAAGGTTTTTTGCCAGAGCTGGCCAAAGCCTTGCAACGGCCCTACCGCCCGGCGCCCGGCAACGTTCAGATTAAGCACCTCTGGCGGCACATCCGGCACTCTTAATCTGTCAACGCGACGCGCCCAATAGGGATGGGATACTTTTGTCTTTGAGTCAGGGTTCACACCCATAGCTGCTCCTTTACCTTTGTACTGTTAATACCTGGGCTACGTCAGCAAAAACAGCGATTTCCTCGTCCAGGCCCGCTACCTGGAAGATGTGACGATAATGGTCATTGAGGCCCACAGCAACTAGCCTATGCCGGCCAGAACGCGCTCGTGCCTCTAGCCTGACCAGCAGTTTTATGCCTTTATTGTTCATATAGGTTAGGCCACTGAGGTCAAGGATTATTGTCTTCGCTCCTAGATTGACTGCCTCGGCATAAGCGGCGTCCAACGGTTTCTCAGCCAGGCGAGTCAGGTGTCCGCTGATTGCCAATACAACGGCTTTCTCAGCCACATGCTGCACGTTGATATCTAGATTAGATTCCATAGGATAACCTTTTCACACGCCACACCACCGCTTAATCTTTACGGCGACAGCAATACAGGAGGGCCTACCAGGTTTGCTGCCGGCGGGCCAGATTCAACCAGGATGCGAGGCGGACCACCGATCTGATAAATACCGGGCTGGAACGGATTGCCCTGGTTGGTTGCGGGCGGCAAAACAATGGTGTAAACCCCATTCTGGGGATAAATGGTCTCAACCGTACCATCAGGATAGAGCAGTTGGGCGCTGCTGTTGTGGGCCGTCACAACGGCCGTTTCCGTCTGACCAAACCGCGCCCACATGCCAATAATGCGAGCCTCAAGCTCCGTATTGTAGAAGGCAATATGTTCCTGTGGTCCATCATAGGGATCGGTGCCGCCCGGTCGTGCCCGCCACAAGGGGGCTACCTCATTCATGTAGGTGGGCAATAGTTGAAAGGCAGCAAAGTTAGACCGCGGTGATTCCGGCTGCGGATGCTGTGAGAAACAAACGGCGTCGCTGGGATTGCTAAACAGCCCATTGGCATCACCGGCACAGGGAAAATCGGGATTGGTTATGAGACGGCCGTTTTCATCACACAGCTCGCCGTTATGCGGTGGAAAATCGGTGCCGAGTGGTTGATTACCGCAACCATCATAAAGTTGGAAGTGAAAGATACCATCAGCCCCGGCGAACAGAGCATAAAACGCACTTTGAATGACAAAATCAGCCTGCTCACTCTCAGTAGCCCGCCAGGCGCTAAGCGGGTCCCAGACGGGGCCAGGGTAGTCGTTCCAGGCCGGTACGCCACTCTCATTCAACCAGATTGGTTTATCTAGCCCATAATCGCCCAATGCCCGACCCACACGCCACACCTCGTACCAGGAGCGCCACGAATTGGAGTAATTGTGGGTGACCATCACGTCATGGAAATAATCATAGGCCGACGCCATGGGGTCAGCCTGAAAGATGTTCAGGATGTCCCGGTAAAAGTTGAGCCGCTGGTTGTTGGCCAGGCCCCCAAACAAAATCTGTGCCTGGGGATCGGCCTGTTTCGCGGCCAGATAACCCACCTTTAGCAGGCGGGCATAGTCGGCCTCGGTGCCGTTCCAAAAAGCGTCGAAGTCTGGCTCATTCCACATTTCCCAATGGGTGATGCCTACATTGGGCGGCAAGCCATACGTTTCAGTCAGTATGCCGCCAGGGCGGTAACGGTCCACGATCAGAAACACAAATCTGGCCCAGCGGTTGTCGGCGTTAATCGTTTTGCCATGACCGGGTATATCAGTACCATCAGTGAAAACTGGCAAATATAGTCCCTGTGGGGTGGCGGATTGAACGGCCGTTAAGGCAATACGTCCCGGTGCGGCTTCTCGTGATGGCGACGCAGTAAACAAATCGGCCAACGTGCCGGTCATGTAGAAGCCGGGCGTACCTAGCAAGATAGCGTTGGTCTGAAAACCTGCCTCCCAGTCGGTCAACACCACGGAGTCATGCTGGCTCCAATCGAAGTGACCTGGACTGGTTTCTATACGATGCCAGTAGAGCGGCCAACGGTTCCAGGTGGCACCGGTGGCATGCCCATTGGCCAACATTTGGGTCGTGGCCGGATGATCAACGGAGTTTATAAAGTTGACGCCAAAAGCTGGCCGAATGGACTGAAATGGGTATGGCTCGGTAGCCACAATGGGTAGATACGCTTGGTGCAGCGTGGTAGCAGATACGGCCGTTTCGTCCCTGCCCTGGATTAGACCAAAACTAACGATCACACCCGCCAGCAACAACATCAGGCGCAGCGTGAACCAATTACCATTACCGTGAAGACTCAGTTTACTGTCCATAACCATTACGGTCTTTCGACCCGTCCTCCTATATTTCGCAATTGATAATAGGCATAATGTTAGCAGCAAACAGAATAAGAAACTTGACGACTACCTGACGCTTAGAATTTTGCTTTGGCAGTTAAAAAAGTTTCACTTCTACCATTTCACCCGCCAGCAAGCCGCCTTTGTTGAGTGGCACTTTCAGCAGGCCGTCGGCATTAACCAGCGTGTAAATCAGATTGCTCTTGCCAAAAACAGGCGTGGCCTGCAAACCCTTCGGTCCGTCGCTCAAGCGAGCGGGCACGTAATCCTCCCGGCCGCTTTCGCTGGCGATATTTTGGGTCAGCGTGGCCCAAACCAGCCCACGGCGCGGCGGCCGCTGCAAGCCTTGCAGATGGTAGATGGCCGGCGTGCCAAACATATCAAACTGGATCATGGCCGACACGGGATTACCGGGCAGTCCGAGCAGCGGTTTACCCTCCACCACCCCCACAATGGTCGGTTTGCCAGGACGAGTAGCCACGCCGTGCAGCAGGACGCCAGGCTGGCCCAGCTCATTCAGCACGTCAACCGTCACATCCCGCACGCTGACGGAGGAGCCGGCCGACATCACCAACATATCACACTCAGCCAGAGCGCGGCGGGCGGCCTGGCGCATGGCCTCGATGTCGTCGGGGATGATGCCATAACGGATGGGAATGCCGCCAGCCTCAATGACCTGGCCGCTGACGGTATAGCTGTTGATGTCCCGAATCTGGCCGGGACCGGGCATGGCTGTTGGTTCTATGACCTCATCGCCGGTTGCCAGAATCGCCACACGCGGCTGGCGGGTGACGCTGATTTCTGTCAGGCCGAGGGCCAACAGGCCACCAATATCCTGTGGCCGCAGCCTGTGACCGGCGGGCAAAATCTCGGCCCCCTCCGCCACGTCTTCGCCTGGCTGCAACACATTCTGCCCCACCGCTACCGGTCGCAGTACCTCTATTTCAAACGGTTCGCTGCTCGCCGCATATTCTGCGCCATATTCGCCGATGGTCTGCGTATGCTCTATCTGCACGACGGCATCGGCCGTATCGGGGATCATGCCGCCGGTGTGGACAATGGCCGCCTGGCCGGTCTGTAGTTCGACCTCGGCAGCCGCGCCCATCGGCACTTCGCCCACCACTTGCAGAAAGGCGGGCAGGGTGTCGCTGGCCCCAAAGGTATCGCTGGCCTTCACGGCGTAGCCATCCATGGTGCTGCGTCTGAAGTTGGGTAAGGGATGGGGGGCGCGGGGGGAAACGGCCGTTATTCTCCCCAACGCCTCTACGGTGGGGATCGATTCGGCCGGTAGTTGGGAGGTTAAATAGTCAAACAGCAAAGCACGCGCCTCATCAGGCGGTAGTACATTAAAAAATTCGGGCATGAAAAACTCTAAACTGTATTGGGATCAACGCCCAACTGGCGCAATTTGGCGGCCAACCGGTCAGCCCGCTCACGTTCTTGAGCAGCTAATTCAGCCCCGGTCGGGATCAACTGTCCGGTTGTGTCCTGCCAACGCAACCAAGTATCTTCCTTATTCTCATAAACACCAGACCAGAGTGTCAGGCCCAAATCAAGGCCAACAAAATGGTCGGGCAATATTTCTTCATATTCGCGCCGAGGCGTAAGGGCATAGGCTCGCACCATTTCCTCTTGTACCTGCTGTTGTGGATCATAAATCACATAATAGGGAATGCCCATACGCGCATAAGCAGCCATTTTACGGTCCGCCTCGCCCCCTTCCCGATTGGATACGATTTCAATAACCAGGTCTGGTGCCTTGCCAAATTCCCAGAAGAAATAGGCACGTTTTCCTTTTTCCCACCAATTGTCGGGGACAGCCACATCCAGGCTCAGAAACACGTCGGGCACAATGGGTGGCTCATGGACAGAAGCAAACAACCCAACGTTGGCTGCGGCTAAGAACGGCCGTTGATCAACCGGCCCAGACCAGCCCGTATACAATGACTCGGTGAGTAAACGCATTTGTTTTTCCGATGCCAGATTGTCCACAGGCGCATCATCCTCCGTTACGAGATGGGAAATATTCGGTTGTTCTATCGCCACTATCGCCATTGAATCGGTCATGAATGCCTCCTCAAATAATCTGTTCTCTATAATAGCCCAGACCGGTCGTAAAAGCTATGTCAGGTGGCGTGACGCCCAAACAACGCGCTGGACCACAGTAGCGACAACAAGCAGACCCATGATTGCGAAAAGGTAAACTAACCAATCGGGCCAGATGATAAAAATGGAGTAAAAAACGATGGTCTCGCCGCCACCGATGAGGCCGGCGGGCATGTTGACCGAGGTCTTTTGGCCGGGATGCAGCCAGCGCCGCTTTTCCAGAATAGCCGACAGGTACATCCAGGAGGCCCCGTTGACGTAGAACGCGCTCAAGAGGAAGGCGAGGGCGATGAATGCGGGCGTACTGGGGGCTGCCAAAACCAGGCTGATGGGGATGAGGGCGTAGATGACAAAATCAGCCATGATGTCGAGGTAGCCGCCCAGATCGGTTTGCAGCTTTTCGACGCGGGCGACGGTGCCGTCGAGTCCGTCGAAGATGCGGTTGAGCCACCAGAAGACGAGTCCCCATAAGTACGCCTGCTGCCACAGAAAAACGGCCGCTATCAGACCGAACAGAAAGGCAACGGCCGTTAACCCAATGGGATGAATGCGATTCAAACGCAAGCCCAGAGCCAGGCTGATAAAAACTGTCTCTTTGGTGTCTCGTAAACGCTCGTCAAACATAGAGTTAGCTCCTGACTCGTAGTGTGTGGTACGTGGTACGTAGTGCGTAGTGCGTGGTGCGTAGAGTGGGTATCCTTCCAGCTTTAGACAACTTGTTGTTGTGAAATCTCACGACCCAAAACCTCGCCACCCCACAACCTCGCCACTTCGCCACCCCGCTACCCCGCCCCCAACTTCTCAAAGATCACCTTACGCATGACCCGATCCATCAGGCTGGGCCAGTAGTGGCCTAGCAGGGCAAAGAGTTGGTTTTGCGGGCCGGGGATCAGGACAGAACGGCCGTTTTCCGCCGCGTCAAAAATTAAATCAGCCAATTGCTCCGGGGGCATACGGGTTTCTTCACGACTGTTGTCGGGGCTGTAGCGGCGGGCATGGGCGGTGCGGGTCGGGCCGGGGAAGACGGTCAGGACTGCTTGGGGCAGGGCTACGTCCAGGCTGCGGCCGTAGGCGGCCAGCCCATCCTTCGTAGCGGCATAAACGGCCGCTCCCGGATAGCTGACGTAGTGCGATAGGGAGGAAAGGAAGATAAGCTGACCATCGGCTGCTAATTGATTCTCGTTGAGGAGAACGGCCGTTAAGCGCAGCGGCGCACGTAAATTCAGGTCCAGCACCTTCTCCTGTTGGGCCAAATCCAGTCGGGCAAAATGGCCGACGGCATTGATACCGGCGTTGTGGATGAAGCAATCAAACGGGGCGTGGGCGGCCAGTTGTTGGGCCACCTGTGTCAGCCCCTCAGCCCGTGACAAATCGGCCAGAATGAATTCGGCCGTGCCGCCGGCCGCCTCAATCATCTGTTGGGTAACGGCCGACCGCTCCGCGTCCAGATCAAGGCCGACAATCTTATGCCCGGCCTGAGCGTAACGCAGCGCCAAGGCGCGGCCAATGCCGTCGGCCGCGCCGGTAATGGCGCAGGTTTTTTGGCGTATTGGGTGTTGCGTAGTGCGTAATGGTTGGTGCGTTTGTCTGGTTCGTTGTTTTAAGCCCCAGGCTACCAGCCGGGGGAAATAGTAACCTACGCCGTAGAGCAGCCGATTCCCCAGCCCTACGGTGACTGCCGGCCGGCCGCGCTCGATCTGGCGCAGCATGGTGGGGGCAATCTTGTCGGCCGGGGGGAAGCGTCGCCAGTCCATGACGCTGGTTTCCAGCCCCATTTTGGCGTGCATCCCGGTACGGGTAGCGCCGGGGCGCACAATCTGGACCGCGACCTGGCCCAATAGTTCCTGGCGCAGGCTGCGGGCAAAGCCTTCCAAGGCCGCTTTGGTGGCGGCATAGACGGCATAGTCGGGGCCGGGCATGATGGCCACCACGGAGCTGACAAAGCTGACCTGCCCCTGCGCCCGCTTGAGGTAGGGCAGCAGGGCATGGGTCAGGCGAATGGGGGCCAGCAAGTTGACAGCGAGCAACTGGTCAATGCTTGGCGGCGATTGGGCAGCCGTTGGGCCATAGTAGCCAATCCCGGCATTGTGGATCAGCCGGTCCAGCCGCGTGACCTGCCGCCCGGCCAGAAAGTCCAGCACGCGCCGGGCGCAGTCGGGCTGGCTGAGGTCGGCCCGGATGTAGGTATCAGGGGTAAAAAGGGGATCGTTCAGATCGGATAGGGGACGACGGCCAAGTAGAAACGGCCGTTCGCCCCGCGCCTGTAGCAGTCGAGCCAGCGTCAGACCAATGCCGTCGGTAGCCCCGGTGATGAGGGTGGTGGTTTCAATTGTCATAGATGTGATTATACTGGAAAACGGCCGTAAGGCTGTGAGCAGCCAACCGAAACTTAGACAAAAATCACCTATTTATCCTTACATTCGTTTATTCGTTTATATTGCACAATGACAATTAGACGGTACACTCGCCTGAGTTATTATGTGGTTTTATATCCGCACGCTAGTCCAATACACAATACCATATAAACAGCCGCCTTCTTAGGGAGAAAATGCGATGGGTATTTCAACCAATGGCTCGACCCAGAGTCAAAGTTATGGCTTTATCATCGACAATCGCAAGTGCATTGGCTGCCACGCCTGCTCCACCGCCTGCAAAAGTGAAAACGAAGTGCCGCTCGGCGTTTACCGCACCTGGGTCAAATATGTAGAAACAGGTGCATTTCCCCATACCCGCCGTCATTTTCAGGTGACGCGCTGTAACCATTGCGCCAATCCCCCCTGCGTTCGCATCTGCCCCACAGCGGCTATGTACCAGCGGCCCAACGGCATTGTCGAATTTAACGGCGATGCCTGTATCGCCTGCAAAGCGTGTATGCAGGCCTGCCCCTACGACGCCATCTACATCGATCCGGAGAGCCATACGGCTGCCAAATGCCATTACTGCGCCCACCGCACCGACATTGGCCTGGAGCCGGCCTGTGTGGTGGTTTGCCCCGAACATGCCATCATTGCCGGGGACATAAATGATCCGAACAGCGAGATCAGCCACATTCTGGCCCGCAATGAAGTCACGGTGCGGAAACCAGAGCAGGGGACCGCCCCCAAGCTGTTTTACATTGACGGCAACGATGCGGCCATGCACCCTACCGCCACCGAGCGCACGCCGGAGACGTTTATGTGGGCGGACGTGGTCCCATTGCATGGGGTCCCATTGCATGGGGTCCCATTGCATGGGGTCCCATTGCATGGGGTCCCATTACATGGCGAAGAGCATAGTGCGTATTCCGTAGTGCGTAGTGAGAATGGCAACCCCACTACGGACCACGCACTACGCACTACGCCCCAAGGTCTCCCCCAAAACGGTCCTATCCACTTCGGCTCCAAAATGGCCGAGCATATGGTCCAGGTAGGTTATAACGCCCAGCACAAGGTTCCCTGGCACTGGCCCGTGCCCGCTTATCTGGTGACAAAAGGGATTGGGGCGGGGCTGTTTATGCTGCTTAGTTTGGGCATTGGCTTGAATTTGTTCCCGGCCGATGGCTTGACCAATGTGGTGGCTGGCTTTACCGCTCTGCTCTTTATCGGCCTGACAACCGGGCTGCTGGTGTATGACCTGGAACGGCCGGAACGGTTTCTCTATATTTTGGCCCGGCCGCAGTGGCGCAGCTGGCTAACGAGGGGGGCGGTGCTGCTTATTGGCTTCACGGTGGTGGGCGGCCTCTGGTGGCTGTATGAGCTAGGGGCCTGGCTGTATGGTTATGAGGTAGCCTGGCTGCAATCTCTCTTTTTGTGGGTGGGACTGCCGCTGGCGTTGGGAACGGCCGTTTACACCGCATTCCTCTTTGCCCAGGCCGAAGGGCGGGATTTATGGCAGAGTCCGCTGCTGCCTTTCCATCTGGTGGTGCAAGCATTTATGGCTGGCAGCGGGGCGCTGCTTATCCTGGACCTGTTTGTGGCGATAACGGCGGCGATTAGTGAAATAGCAATTATTGTCCTCATCGTCTCGCTCATTGTTGACCTGTTTGTGACCCTGGTTGGCGAGTTCAGCATTCCCCACGCCAGCGAGGTAGCAGCACGGGCGGCCCATGAAATCAGTCACGGCCGTTACAACAAGCTGTTCTGGCTGGGCAGTATCGGCCTGGGGCATATCGTACCTTTAGTTATTCTGCTGCTGGGGGGAACGGCCGTATTGGCTGCTCTCGCCGGTCTAACAGCCATTGTGGGTCTTTACTGCTACGAGTACGCCTTTGTGATGGCGCCACAGGAAATTCAGAATTCGTAGTGCGTAGTGCGTAGTGCGTAGTGCGTAGTGCGTAGTGCGTAGTGCGTAATAGATGGATGGTTTGAGGATAGTAGTATGAATTTTAGGACATGGTGTGAAGGACTGCCGGTGACGATTACGGATGATCCGTTGTGGAAAACGGCCGTTTACCAACAAGCACTATTTCTTGGCGAGCTAAGCTGGCACGATGTCCATAAACTAGCCCAAGACAAACGTACCCTCTCCTTATCTGACCAACTATACCGCGCTACGGGCAGCATTAGCGCAAACATCATTGAGGGTTACAGCCGCGCCTCCGGCAAAGACCAGGCGAGATTTTATGAATACGCACTTGGTTCTACTCGTGAAGCCCGCGACTGGTACTACAAAGGCCGTCACGTTCTCAGCCCAACAGTTGCCTATCATCGTATGTCGCTTTTGGTCGAAATCATGCGCCAACTTCTGGTCATGATTCCCAAATACCGGCAGCAAAAACTACGTGAGGAAATAGCAACCTACCAGGTTGACACCCTCCAACAGCTATTAAATCACGTCCCAATGCCCGACTAACCCCTACGCACTACGCACTACGCACTACGAGGAACAAACATGAACGAAAAACGGTCTATTTACAACCTATTAAACAAAATGCTCAAGATGGGCGCGCCGGACGAACCGCTTCAGCCCCCTGCCCAGGCCATGACCAACGCCGGCGGGCAGGCGATGCCTACGTTTGGCGAGGCCCAACCTCAAGATGTGAAAATGTTGGAGGTAAAGCACCCAGACGGCCGTTTATCCCAATACCCCCCCGCCGACCAGTGGGACGACTGGGTAGAATGGGACGGCAAAGCGTGGCCGCGCAAGGTGGCCCGCCGCTACATGCTCATCCCCACCGTCTGCTTCAACTGCGAAAGCGCCTGCGGCCTGCTGGCCTACGTAGACAAAACCAGCCTGGAAATCAAGAAATTCGAGGGCAACCCGGCCCATCCCGGCAGCCGCGGCCGTAACTGCGCCAAAGGCCCGGCCACCCACAACCAGATTTACGACCCCGAACGCATCCTCTACCCGCTCAAACGAGTCGGCGCACGGGGCGAAGGCAAATGGAAACAAATCACCTGGCACCAAGCCCTCGACGAAATCGGCGAAAAGATGCGAGACAGCCGCCAAAAGCGGCGCGACGGCATCATGTACCACGTCGGCCGGCCGGGTGAAGACGGCTATACCAACCGCTGCATCAGCGCCTGGGGCGTAGACGGCCACAACAGCCACACCAACATCTGCTCCAGCGGCACACGGATGGGATTGTATATGTGGGGCGCGTTTGACCGGCCCAGCCCTGACCACACCAACGCCCGCGTCATCTTGCTCCTCTCCAGCCACCTGGAAACAGGCCACTACTTCAACCCCCACGCCCAGCGCATCATCGAAGGCAAAATGAACGGGGCCAAGCTGATTACCCTCGACCCCCGCCTTAGCAATACCGCCTCCCTCAGCGACGTCTGGCTGCCCACCTGGCCCGGCAGCGAATCGGCCGTTTTGCTGGCCATCGCCAACCACCTCATCCAAAACGACCTGTACAACAAAGATTTTGTAGAGAAATGGGTCAACTGGCAAGAAACGCTAGAGGCCGTTGCCAACAACCAGTTAGCCGTAAACAGTGACCAGTTGGCCGAAGAAATACGCACTACGGACTACGCACTACGCTTCGACTTATTTGATCGGGTATTGAAAGATTTGTACGCCGAATTCACCTTTGAGCGGGCCGCCGCGGAGTCACAAGTACCCATTGAGCGCATCCGAGAAACGGCCGAATACATCGCCCATTGTGACGGCAAACTAGCCACCCAAACCTGGCGCAGCGCGACGATTGGCAACCTGGGCGGCTGGCAGGTAGCCCGCTGCCTCTTCTTCCTCAACGTACTAACCGGCAGCGTGGGCACACGCGGCGGCACCAGCGCCAACAGTTGGAACAAATTTGTGCCCAAACCATTCAAAAGCCCGCCCGCCTTCAACGCCTGGAACGAGCTGCACCTGCCCCACGAATGGCCCTTCGCCCATTACGAATTGAGCTTCCTGCTGCCCCACTTCCTCGAAGAAAAACGGGGCGACATTGATGTCTACTTCACCCGCGTCTACAACCCAATGTGGATCAACCCCGACGGCTTCATGTGGCTCAAATCATTGCGCGACGAAGAAAAGATCAAGTGCCATGTGGCCTTGACCCCCACCTGGAACGAGTCAGCCTGGTTTGCCGACTACGTGCTGCCTATGGGCCACGCCAGCGAACGCCACGACCTGATGAGCCAGGAAACCCACGCCGGTCAATGGATCGCCTTCCGTCAGCCGGTACGCCGGGTGGCTCTGGAAAAGATGGGGCAGCCGGTCCGCTACACCTACGAAGCCAACCCCGGCGAAGTGTGGGAGGAGAATGAGTGGTGGATTGCGCTATCGGCCCGCATGGACCCGGACGGCAGTCTGGGCATCCGTGAGCATTTTGAAAGCCCCTACCGCCCCGGCGAGATCATCACTGTAGACGAGTATTACCAATGGATTTTTGAGAACAGCGTCCCTGGCCTGCCAGAAACGGCCGTTGCCGAAAACCTCACCCCCCTCGAATACATGCGTAAATATGGCGCGTTTGAGATTACGCGTGAAAACTACCAACCATATGAGAAGGAGTTGGCAATGGACGATGGGGAATTGTCCATCGACGACTATAACCGCGTGATAGCGGATGATAAACCGGTGGGTGTGATGGTGGATGAGAAGCCGAGGGTTGGCGTGGGTACGCCCAGCCGCAAGTTTGAATTTTTTAGTCCCACGCTGCACGAATGGGGCTGGCCGGAACGAGAGTATACCATCCCCTGGCCGCTCAAAAGCCACGTCCACCCCGACAACATCAACCGCCCGCAGGGGGAAATGCTATTGCTGCCCAACTTCCGCCTGCCGACGCTGATTCACACCCGCAGCGCCAACGCCAAATGGCTGTACGAAATCAGCCACAAAAATCCGGTCTGGATGCACCCCTCCGATGCCCAACGGCTGGGCGTGGCCACTGGCGACCTGATTCGGGTAGATACGGAAATCGGCTACTTTGTGGACAAGGTATGGGTGACGGAGGGCATCAAGCCGGGCGTGATTGCCATGAGCCATCATCTGGGCCGCTGGCGGCTGCAAGACAAAATGGGCGTTAATCCCGGCATGTCTAACGTGGCGACGCTGGATGAAAATGGCAGCGAGCATAAGCTCAACGTTATCAAGCAGGGCGGCCCCTGGCAGACGTTTGACCCCGACACCAGCCGCATCTGGTGGCAGGAGGTGGGCGTACATCAAAACCTGACCCACGCCGTCCACCCTGACCCGCTGAGCGGCGCCCACTGCTGGCTGCAAAAAGCGACCAGCGTCCGCAAAGCAGCCCCCGGCGAGAAATATGGCGATGTCTGGGTAGATACCGAAAAATCGATGCAGGTTTACCGCGACTGGCTGGCCCTGACCCGCAGCGCCCAAACTCATTCCCCCGACGGCACAAGACGGCCGTATTGGTTGAAACGGCCGTTGAAACCGGTGAAAGAGGCGTATAAACTACCAACGTAGTGCGTAATGCGTAGTGCGTAGTAGGCTTTTTACGGACTACGCACTACGCACTATCTGGAGGCAACCCATGTGGCTTGAAACCATTATTCGTGAAGAAACCGGCTGTGCAGCCTACATGCTGGGCTGTGACGGCACAGGAGAGTGTGCTGTTCTTGACCCGTTATGGGACATCCAGCCCTATCTGGATATGGCTGCAAAGAAAGGGGCCACAATCCGCTACGTAATTGATTCCCACAGCCACGCCGACCATATTTCCGGGGCGCGGCTGCTGGCCGAGGCCACCGGCGGTGAGCTAATCCTGCCGGAACTGGCGGAGGTGGCTTACGAGGCGCGGCGCGTGCGGCACGGCGACCTGCTCAAAATGGGGGGCGTGGGCATGGAAGTGGTCCATGTCCCCGGCCATCGCCCGGAGCAAATCAACCTGCTCGTCTACGACTACATGCGCGGCGACGAACCCTGGTTTATCCTGACGGCCGATTTTGTAATGGTAGGCGACGTAGCCCGCCCCGACCTGGCCCAGACTGGCGACGAGGGCGCACCGGTCCTGTTTGATGTCTCCATCCCCCGCTTTTTGGGGCTGCCCGACCATGTGGAGGTTTATCCCGGCCATCTGGCCGGGTCCACCTGAGGGCGCGTCACCAGTGGCAAGGTTGTCACTACAGTTGGTTATGAAAGACGCTACAACGATGCGTTGAGAATTCAGGAGCGGCAGCGATTTATTGGCTATATGCAGGATGATCAGCCGGTCAAACCGGCCAATATTTTGAATATTGTGGCGATCAACCAGGGGAAACGGCCGTTAACCCCCAGCAGCCCACACCCCACACCCCAACCCCTAACCCCCGATCAGGTTGAGAAACTAATGGCTACCCATGCCATTGTTGATGCCCGCGAAACGGCCGTTTTTGGGGCCGGCCATATTCCCGAAGCCTACAACGTGCAGCTTTCCAGCAGCGAATTTGAGCAGCGCGTGGGCTGGGTCGTGCCCGACAACACCCCGCTCATTCTGCTAACCGCTGCCGACGACGAAGCCCACCACGCCCTCTATCAAATGGCTTTCATCGGGCTAGACCAATTTGTGGCTGGCTATCTGGCTGGCGGTATGGAGGCGTGGCTGGCCGCAGGTAAGCCTATCGCCACCGTGCCACAGATAGCCGTCCACACGCTATACGAAGAATTGTCGGCCAATGGGATGCGGGTGCTAGACGTGCGCGAAAAAGAGGAGTGGGACGACGGTCATGTCGCCGGGGCCTGCTGGATGCGCTATACCGACCTGGCCCCACAGCTTGAGATACCAGCCCGAATTGACCAGTTGCCCTTTGCCCTGGATGACCCCATCGCCGTTACCTGCGCCACCGGCAAACGCTCTAGCACGGCGATTAGTTTGCTGTTGCGTCATGGCTATGCGAATATCCACAACGTCACCGGCGGCATGGAGGCGTGGGAGCAGGCCGGTTTTCCTATGCTGGATGGGAAAGGGCAGATTTGTAATGTCTGATGTTGAGGAAGGAGGACGGAAGACGGAAGACGGAACCTCAGTCCTCGGTCCTTCGTCTTCGGTCAGGTTGACCCCGACCGAAACCGCCCTGGCCCGCCACCACACCTACACGCTGCTAGGCCGGCTATATATCGACGGCCTAACGGCCGAATTACTCCCCTTTGCCAGCGAACTACTGGGCGAAACGGCCGTTACGCACTACGCACTACGCAATACGCAACACGCAACACGCACTACGCACTACGATCCCAACGAAGCCGCCGCCGCCCACCACGCCCTCTTCCGCTTCAACATTTTTCCCTACCAGGCCATCTTTCGCGATGCGTCCGGGCTGCTGGGCGGGGCAGAAAGTGAGCGGGTTCGGGTTACTTATCTTGAGAGCGGTTTTGAAACGGCCGAACCCGACCACATCGCCTCCGAACTACGCTTTCTGGCCTTCCTCTGCGCCGCCGAAGCCGAAGCGCGGCAGGATGGGTTGAACCGATTGGCCGACCAGATTGTCAGCCGCCAGGCCAGTTTTTTGGGCAATCACCTGCTGGCCTGGCTGCCCCCCTTTGTGGTTGCCTTGGAGCAGGCCCGGCAGCCTTTCTATGCGGCCCTAGCCACCCTAACGCTTGATTTTGTCGCCGACCATGCCGCGAACCTAGACCTGGCAGGTTGGCAATCACGGATTGCTCAAAACCTGACAGGTCTGCTAGTCGAACCACCTGAATTATTGACCAGAGACAAAACGGGCCTCAAAGAGATCGCCCGCTACCTGGTCACGCCGCCCCACAGCGGGCTGTACCTGAGCCGAGACACCATTGGTGAACTGGCGCGAGCCTGTGAGCTGCCGCGGGGCTTTGGCGGCCGGCAGCAGATGTTGAGCAATTTATTGTACACGGCCGTCCAGTATGACAGCCTACCCACAGTTTTAACCGGATTGCAGGCCATTTTCGATACGTGGCACGATAGCTACGCAACAATAAAGGGTGAATATCCACATCTGACCCCGTTTCTTGCCCCCTGGCAGAAACAGTTGGCAAAAACGGCCGTTTTGCTGCAACAAATTCAAGCCGCAGCATAATTTTCGATCAGACTCAGGCAATCCACGCACCGTGATTTCGCGCCAACAATAATCTTTCAACTAGCTTCCAAGACAAACTAATCAATCTAACAACCCCAAAATGAGTCGTTGCTGAAAAAGGGACCAACCTGAATTGTTTCCGCTTCACTAACAGTTTATACTGTGCATTATCTGTGCAGAACATTTACAAATACTTTTCACATATGGAGGAAACCATGAAATTGCACAAGTTTTACCTGTTTGCTGTTTTGTTCTTTGTCTTGGGTCTAGCTGTAGCTCCGGCTGTACCCGCCATGGCTAGAGGCGACCGTGCCCCTGGTGCCAATACCATCTATGAAATTGCCTCGGGCAACGACAGTTTTACTATTTTAACCCTGGCTTTGGAGACGACCGGCCTGGATGCGGCCCTTAACGGCAGCGGCCAATTTACCGTTTTCGCTCCCACTGATGACGCATTCCTGGCCCTGGAAGCAGCTAACCCTGGCATTCTGGATGCACTCATCAATGATCCCGATACTTTGTCCGCCGTGCTGCTCTACCACGTCACCGAAGGCCGCCGTTGGTCTAACAGCGTCGTGAACCGAAATAATCCAAAAACGATCCAGATGTTATCAGGTGGCACCATCACTGTCCTGCCTTCGGCCGTCATTGTTGACACTGACTCTTTCGGCCTCGACAGCCCTGATTCCCAGATTGTCGCCGTAGATATCAGTGCTAGTAACGGCGTGATTCACGTTGTTGACCAGGTTTTGATCCCTTAGTAGCTACTATCAGCCAGTAATTACTGTTGGCAGTTATCAAAAGGCATACCGGCGGCACGATCAGGCCGGTATGCCCCTATGATTCCTTAATAACCCCTGTACGATAAGCCTCTAACAACCGCTTCAACTCATCAATCCGCCGCTGGATGTCCCGTCCCATGTCGGTATCCCGCACGCGGATACGCTGATAATTGCGCTCCAAAATCTCCGTCTTAGAGTGGATGTCCATCCCCTCCTCAATCGCCTTTTGCGTCGATTCAAACGGCTGGTGGGCCGCCAGCAGCAGGCCGTAAGAGTTGAAAATCAGCGTATAGCCGGCAATGCCTGTCTGCGACTGGTAGGCTTTGGCAAAGCCGCCGTCAATCACCAGCAGCCGGCCGCCCGCCTTGAGCGGACTCTCACCCCGCTTGACTTTGACCGGTACGTGGCCGTTGATAATATGGCCCGCCTGGGGGTCCAGCCCAAACTCGGCCAGAATTTGCTCGGCCACCGCCTGCTCGGTGCGGAACTCGTAATAGGGGTTCATCTCCTCTTTGTGGGTGGCCTTGTCCTCAATAAAGTACCGCTCAAAGGTAGCCATCTTGTCCTTGCCAAAGAGGGGGGATTGGGCGCCGCTCCACAAATACCACATGGTGTCCATGCCGTACTGTTTTTTGGCCGGGTCGCCAGTGGCAAAGTAACCCTGCCGTGCCAGCCGCTCCAGCCGGTCCATAAACGCTTTGGGGCTGTGGTCTACGTCGTCGAAGGTGAAGTGGCGCAGCGTACCGCGCCGGGTCATGGGGATGCAGCCGTGGTAGAGCAGGTTGCCGTTGTGGGTCAGGTACATGCTCCCTTTGGAAAAGAGAAAGCGGACGTGGTTTTGTAGCCGTTCGCTGTTGGTAAAGGAGAGACGGATTTTTTCCATAACGGCCGTTTCTTGCTCAGACAATTCATACGGATTGGCCGGGTCAATGGTAGGGAAATTGGTATCAAGCAGCGGATAGGTTTGCCCATCAATCGTCACCGTTCCCTGCTCATAATCCACCTTATCCAGCAGCAAGCGGTCGGTCATCTGGAACTGCGGCCGGCGCTGCACAATCTGCCCCTCCAGCTTCAGTTGGATGATGGCAATTGCCTTGTGCATCCGGGCCATCAATTGCTGCTCATGGGCCGTAAACGACTCAGCCGCCGATTCGGCCGACAGCTTAGGCCGGAACAAGTCGCACGGATCATCGCCGTATACATCCACCGCCAGCGAGACCAGGGGCAGCATACTGATAGCGTAGCCATTTTCCAACGTCTCCATATTGGCATAGCGCAGCGAAATACGGATAACGTTGGCAATACAAGCCTCACTACCGGCGGCCGCCCCCATCCAGACAATATCGTGATTGCCCCACTGAAAATCCACGGCGTGATGGTCCAGCAGCGTATCCATGATAATGTGCGCCCCCGGCCCCCGGTCATACAGGTCGCCAATAACATGCAGCCGGGCAATACTGAGTCGCTGAATCAGCCGCGCCAGAGCAATGATAAAGGCTTCGGCCCGGTCCGTGTCAATTATGGTGTCGATAATGCTGCTGTAATACTCCTGCCGGTTGGTGATGCTTTCCTGCTCGTGGAGCAGCTCCTCGATAATGTAGGCGAAATCGTCGGGGAGGGCCTGGCGCACCTGCTGCCGCGTATATTTGGAGGAAGTGACGCGGCACAGCTTAATCAGGCGAAATAAGGTGATGCGATACCATTCGGCCGGGGTTTCTATCTGTTGCAAAATGAGCGGCATCTTTTGTTCGGGGTAATAAATCAGGCTGGCCAGGTTACGCTTTTCTCGTTCGACCAGCGTGTTTTCAAACACTTCCTCAATGCGCCGCTTAATAGAGCCGGAGCCGTTACGCAAAACGTGCAGAAAGGCTTCATATTCCCCATGCACGTCGGAGATAAAATGCTCTGTGCCTTTGGGCAGTTCCAGCATGGCGCTGAGGTTGATAATCTCAGTGGAAGCGGCCCGGATGGAGGGGTACTGCTGGGCGAGTAATTGCAAATAGTGCATTTCTTGTTGGGAAAAAGGCATGATCGTTTCCTCAATAATAGCCAGATCAAACGCGCTGGCGCAGCCCTTACGCTGGTGCGCGTTCACATGAACGAACGACTAATGCTGCCAGGGTTTAAAATTCTGCAGGATCGAACCGCCAATGAACTCGCGGATGATTGAATCGCTGCCAATGTGGGCCAAATCCTCCTGCGAGAAGGGGTCAAACCATTGCAAAAAGGCCATCAGCCGGTTGGCTTCAATGCGTTGGGGCGTGCCCGGCTCAACCTGAAGCAGCAGGGGATAGGCCAGCGTTTTCAAAACGGACAATTCATACACCAGGGCTGAGTTAAAAAAGACGTCGGCATTGTTCTGATGTGGGAAGATATGGTTTTTTTCACCCCGACGGACACTGGGCCAACGGCCGATTGTGTCCATGGCCGTATAACCCCGGTACTTGGCGTCTCGCACAATACGGCGCAGCAAGCGGGTATCTGTTGTCGGCACACGGTTATGCTTGTCTAAGTTAAGCTGGGTAAAAGCCGAAATAAAGATGCGGTACATGGATTCCGAGGGGATACCCTCGACCAGACGCGGGTTGAGACCGTGAATCCCTTCAATCAAAATGATGTGCTCAGGCCCGATGGCCAATTCGCCACCCCATTCACGCCGGCCGGTGTGGAAGTTAAAGTGAGGCAGGCGAATCGTTTTGCCAGCCAATAACTGCTGCAAGTGGCTGTGGAAAAGGGGCAAATCAACCGCCTCCAAAGCTTCAAAATCATAATTGCCCTCGGCATCAAGCGGGGTGCGTTCACGGTCTACAAAGTAATCGTCCATGCCAATGGCCACCGGAAAAATGCCCTGGGCCATCAGTTGAATGGCCAACCGCTTACTGAAAGTGGTCTTGCCGGCCGAGCTAGGACCGGAGATAAGAACCAGTTTAACGGAATGGCGGCGGGCGCCAATTTCGTTGGCAATGTTGTTCAACTGTCGCTGATGGAGGGCTTCGGCAACCAGAATTACTTCCTGGGTACGGCCGTCTCTGATAGCCTGATTCAACGCCGACAGGTTGGCCACCCCCATTACACCCAGCCATTGACTATATTCCTGAAAGACGCGCGCCAGACGCGGCTCATCCTCAAAAGGCTGTAACTGGCTGGGCTGATGGCGGCGCGGAAATTGTAAAATGAAGCCTTGATTATAGTGGCGCAAAGCGAAGGGCGATAGATAGCCGGTGCGAGGGACCATGAAGCCGTGAAAATAATCACGAACACCGTTCAGCTCGTACAGCGTAAGGTAATCCTTGCGCCGCCGGGAAAACAGGTCAGCCTTTTCCCAATCATTGGCATTCTCAAACAGGGATAGCGCCTCGGACAGGGGGACACGTACCTGAGCGATGGGCAAATCTGCGGCGACAAGCTGTTCCATCCGTGCCTGCAATGCGTTAAGTTCAGGGTCGGTCAGGCGTTGGCCATTGTCGCACTCACAATAATAGCCGCCATACGGCATGGAGTGATGGATAGTGATGGTCCGACCGGGCAGCACTTCTTGGGCCGCGGCAATCATTAGAAAACAAAGGGAGCGACGATAAATGCGGCTGCCGTCAGAGTGGGCAGTGTCGATGGGCACCAGATCGGCATCATTGGTCAGTGGTTGAGAAAGCTCGCGCAAACGGCCGTTTACCAACGCGGCCACAACTCTCCCTTCTGTTTGCAGATTGGCAGCCTCAATAAAGGCTTCAAGTGGTGCCCCCTTGGGACCCTCAAAGGCACGGCCGTCCGCCAGGCGTGCTTGAGCCGTGCTGCGGATTGGCACCTGTGAAATAGTGTGCTGATTGTGTGCCTTTGGCCTGTCTCGTTGATTTTCGGGCATGGTTCAAGTTAAGATGATAATTTGCTATTGAAAGACAACGGCCCGACGACCGGAACTATGCTGTACGCAGGCCGCAGGCTCGGTGTCTACCGGTGCCAGGCAGGGCAGTGCGAGGGTGCATACCAGCGGGTGCCGGCCCGGCCACGCAAGCGGTTGAGGCTGGGCAAACAGGCCAGCAAAACGCGAGGATTGTTCCCGCCAATCTTTTCTTGTGCCTGGCCTAGTCGCACCTGTAATTCCGGCTCAAGCCAATCGCCATTTGTTAACCGGGGCATATCTCTAGCCAGGGGCACAACCAGCGCCACCGGCACGGCATAGGCTTCAATATGGTAAACCCGACCCATTTCGTCCACTGTATTAAACAAGGTGTGATGCCCGTACGTACGCAGGCCGGAAACAGGTTGCGCTCCCAGCACCAGCAGTTGCTGGTTGGGGACATGCCCCCGCTGTATCTTGATGGCCACAGTCCAGCGCGAGGCAATATCGGGCGATAAGCCATTACGCACAATAACGGCCCGGGCGTAATAGTCCAGAACAGACGCGGCGTATTGACGAGGCACGCGGCTGTTGACATATTGCCAGCCGCCGCTGTAAGCTGCCAGGGCCGCAAAGGGATCACCGCCAGCCTGACGCATAATCTCAGAGAGAATCGCCACGCCCCAGCGCAAGTTGACGCCCGGATTTAACAACTCGTCCGGCTGCGGTCGCCACTCCAGGCCCGGACCGCTAGGCATGACGCCCATTAACCCTACCGCGCCAGCCTGACTGATGGCCAGATAATCCCCGTTTGACTCTTCACGAATAACGGCCGCTATCAAGTCAGGATCAAGCCCGTAGGTACGCGAGAGGGCCTCAATCTGCTTGTCCCACTGCCGAATATTTGGTCCCCACATAGGGGACAAGACGGACGAACTGTTGTGGGTTCGTTTGAGACCAGTACTGGCCTGCACAGGTGTGGCCGAGGGTGGTGTGGAAACGGCCGTGTTCGTCAAAAGCAACCACAACAGCAGGCAAATGGCTAACATTCGCCACCGTCGCCAACGTTGGCCTCTCCGACAATCATGCAGCATGACAACAATCCTTCTCAACATCACCTGGGTTGCGGACCAAATCAAGGCTCAATTGTAACAGTTTTGCCGGTTGAAGGCACACCGAGGCATGGCCAAAATCACCGCGGCAACGGTTGTGGTATAGTCTGAAAGTACTGGTGGGGCAAAGGGTGCCGGTTGGCCCGTCAAAACCCGGGGTCGGCAGGCCGGCTCAGCAGACTGAGATCAAACTGATGCGCCTGGGCAGTCACCTGCCACCAGCTTACGTGGGCCGCTCGCAAGGGCCGTTGTATGATTTGTGGCGCACGTGACAATCGCACCGGTTGGGTCACGTCAGTCGTCGGCAGCAAAACGGCCTGCACCAGCCGCCCGGCCGCGAGCGGTGCGTCTGCCCTCTCATAAACATAGCAGGGCAGTTTGGCGTACAGTTCCAGCGCCCGCAAAAAGAACTGCGTCTTGCTGCCATCGACATCAAAGCCAAAGACTTCGGCCCGCGGAAACTGCTCACCATGCTCATGGACCCAGCGATACAAGGCTAATCCTCGAATCTCTCGGCCCCAATCGTCCAGGCCGAGCGCGGGGAAAACATGCTGTTCAGGGCCGCGAATGATAAAGGCGAAGCGCAGGTAAAGTGAGTCGGCTGTAAACTCGGTGGGGTCAATATCATGTAGTAAAACGGCCGTTTCACTTTCGCCAGTTAGCAGAGAACCGTGTATATGCTGTACAATTCCTTGCATACTTTTTCCTTAACTATCAGAATCTTTGACCCATTTTCCACACCTCGAGGCCGATGGGCAACATGATTTGTTCTGTTATTAGGGTACAGTCATACCAATGCAGGAGGTAAACCGAAATGAAAGCAGTCGTATTTAAGCAACATGGTCCATTAGATAACGTTGAGTACACCGACATAGCTGAGCCGGAGATCCAACCGCATGAGGTGCTGCTGGCCGTGAAAGCAGCCGCGCTCAACCGGCTCGATTTGTGGGTATTGGCCGGCTGGCCGGGACTAAAGCTGAAGCTGCCCCACGTGTTGGGTAGTGATGGGGCGGGTGTGGTAACGGCCGTTGGCGCAGAAGTTGAAGGGTTCGCGGTAGGAGACCGGGTGGCAGTCAACCCTAGCCTTAGTTGTGGACGCTGCCACTACTGTATTCTAGGGCAAGACAATCTGTGCGATAAATTTGCCATTTTAGGTGAACATGTAGACGGTTTTCTGGCAGAATATACGGCCGTTCCCGCCCGTAACCTGCTACCTCTGCCAGAGCAAACCGATTTTGCCGACGCCGCTGCTGCTTCGCTGGTCTTCGTGACCGCCTGGCATTCGCTCATCGAGCGTGGTCATCTGCGGGCAGGAGAATCGGTACTGGTGGTCGGAGCTGGCGGTGGGGTCAATACAGCCGCTATCCAAATTGCCCGGCTAGCCGGGGCCGCTCCCATTTACGTTGTTGGTTCCAATGAAGAAAAGCTGGAGCAGGCCCGTGCTTTGGGCGCGGACGTGCTGATCAACCGGAACGAAACCAACTGGGGCAAAGCCATATACGAAGCAACCAACCGGCAAGGCGTCGATATTGTGGTAGACAATGTTGGTGCAGCTACCTACCATACGTCGCTGCGCTCGTTGCGAAAAGGCGGTCGGCTGCTCACCGTGGGCAATACGGCCGGGGCCACTTTTGATTTTGACAACCGTCTCATCTTTGGCAAACATCTGACTATCATTGGCAGCACCATGGGGCCAACGGCAGATTACAAAGAGGTGATGGGGTTGGTTTTTAACGGCCGTTTACAACCGGTAATCGACTCCATTCTTCCGCTATCACAGGGACCAGACGCCCTCAGAACCCTATCGGAGAACAAGGTGATCGGCAAACTTGTACTGACACCATAATCAATCTTGTCTCGTCATGGCGGAGGACGACTGACCTGCGGGCCGCAGGAGAGGCGTGATTGGCCTGGCCACTGCAAATCTGGCATAATTATCTGCACTATGAGCGAACTAATCAGCCACCTGGACACCAACAGCCCTGAGTATCAAGAAAATTGCCGCCACAACAAGGCGCTGGCCGAGCAGTTGAGCCAACGCCAGCAGCAGGCCGCCCACGAACGGCCGTCTCGTATTGTCGAACGGCAGCGGCAGCGTGACAAGCTGCTGGTCCACGAACGCATCGAGGCCCTGCTGGACCCCGACAGCCCCTTCCTGGAACTGTCGCCGCTGGCCGCCTGGGAGATGTATGACGGCGAAGCGCCCAGCGCCGGCATTGTGACCGGCATCGGCCGTATCGCTGGCCTCGAATGTATGATCGTAGCCAACGATCCGACAGTCAAGGGAGGCACCTACTTCCCCGAAACGGTCAAAAAGCATTTGCGCGCCCAAACTATCGCTGAGGAAAACCATTTACCCACCATCTACCTGGTCGATTCCGGCGGCGCATTCCTCCATTTGCAGGCGGATGTGTTTCCAGATCGGGAGCATTTCGGCCGTATTTTCTACAATATTGCCCGCATGTCGGGTAAAGGAATTGTGCAAATTGCGGCCGTGTTGGGATCGTGTACGGCCGGCGGGGCCTACATCCCGGCCATGGCCGATGAAACGGTCATCGTACGCGAAAACGGCACCATCTTTCTGGCCGGGCCACCCCTGGTCAAAGCGGCCACCGGTGAAGAGGTAACGGCCGAAGCGCTGGGTGGGGCCGACGTCCACACCCGCATCAGCGGCGTGGCCGACCATTTCGCCGACAGTGAAACGGAAGCATTGGCTAAAGTGCGTGAAATTGTGGCCCATCTCAACCGGCGCAAGCAGATGCCGGTTGTGGCCCAAACCCCCGAAGAGCCGCTGTACGACCCGGACGAACTGTACGGCGTCATTCCTGCCGACCCGCGCCAGCAGTACGACGTGCGCGAGGTAATCGCCCGGCTGGTTGACGGCTCGCGCCTGAGCGAGTTTAAGGCCCGCTATGGCCCTACCATTGTCTGCGGCTTTGCCCACATCATGGGGCTGCCGGTGGGCATTGTGGCCAATAACGGTCTGCTTTTTAGCGAGTCGGCCCTGAAAGCCACCCATTTTATTCAACTGTGCGGCCAGCGGGGTACGCCGCTGCTATTTTTGCAGAACATCGCCGGTTTCATGGTGGGCAAGGCGTATGAAAACGGGGGCATTGCCAAAGATGGGGCCAAGATGGTGATGGCCGTGAGCAACGTAAACGTGCCCTGCATTACGCTGCTGCACGGGGTCAGCCACGGAGCGGGCAATTATGGCATGATGGGGCGGGCTTATGACCCGCGCTTTCTGTTTACCTGGCCCAACAGCCGTATCAGCGTCATGAGCGGCGACGCGGCCGCCAACGTGCTGTGGACGGTGGGCCAGGAGCGGGCGTTACGCAAGCTGGAAAATCCGTCGGCTGAGGAAGTAGCTGAGGTAGAGGCCGCTTTTAAGAAGCCGATTCTGGACCAATACGGCCGTGAAAGTGATCCCTATTTTGCCACCGCTCGCCTCTGGGATGACGGCATTTTGGACCCGGCCCAGACGCGCACGGCGCTGGGGCTGGCTTTTTCGACCACGCTGAACGCGCCGCTGCCAGACGGCCGTTTCGGGACTTTCCGTATGTAGTGAGAGATAGAGGGTAGAGATAGAGGGTAGAGATAGAGTGGACCAATCTTGGGGAGATTGGTCCACTCTTTGTTTTGGGGTTAGTTGTTCAGGATCAGGGGTAGGTAGAGCAGGTTGGTGTGGGTGGTGAGGATGGTGTCGGTGTAAACGGCCGTATCCCAACTTGATCTTAGCCGCAGCGCAGCCACATCCATCGGGCCGCTGCCCACCAGCACATGGACCTGTATGGTCGCGCTGGCGCCGGGGGCCAACGGGCCGGTATCCGGCTCATCGGTCCAGGTGGTCCAGCTATGGCCGGGCAGCATCTCCAGGGTGAAGGTGTCGGTCAGTTCGCCGGTGTTGGTGACGACCAGCGTATGGGTGGTTGTCATGCCAGACGTGCCCCACAACTCGCTATCGCCGCTCACCGCCAGGCCTACATCAGCTTCACTGTACGTCGTGCCGATACCCATCCGCACCAGCGTTGGCTCGGTTTGGGAAGTAACGGTCAGCGTAAAGCTGTCGCTGCCCAGCAGCATGGGGGTCTCGACGGCAACTGAGATAGTGGCCGTCATGCCGGTGGTGAGGGTCAACGGGCTGCTGGTCAACAGGGTCGTATCCCAATCACCCGCTTCGAGATCAATGTCGTAGCTATCGTCCAGGCCCGTATTGGTGAGGATGAATTCGTGTACGGCCGTTTCACCCGGCAGCACCGTCATCTCCGAAGAAGGCGTCAACACGGCACTGGTTGTGGCTACACAGCTCTGCACCACCACATCATCAATATACCAGCCTTCACGACTGACAAGGCTATCCGTGCCCAGGCGGAAGCGGAACTGCACCGTCTCTCCGGCATAATTTTGAATATCCACCACCGAGTTTAACCAGTCCTGCGGATCACCACACCAGGCATCCAAACCAACCAGCGGATTGCTCCAACCAGAGGCAATCGGCCCATCATACGGATCGGTCAATAATCTGGAATTGGGCACCTGTGTCCAGGTTCCACCCGCATCCGTGCTAACTTCCAGGATGCCACCATCCCAACAGCCACCGGCTGCCCGTGATTCCATATGCTGGTAGTTGTAGAACTGTAAGGTCAATGCCTGGCCATCGGCCGGCAGCACTACAGGGGGCGAAACCAGTCGCTGGTCACTGACACTGCCCAGATTCTCCGCATAGTAAGAGAAGTCGCCACTATTGGAGCGGTTGTCTGACAGTTGCCAGGTGTTCTGCGTACCGCCGCTGGTCCAGCCCGGCGCGCCCGACTCAAAGTCCTGGCTGTAAAGCACATTGGGAACCGTACCCGGACCGCAGTCGCCCGGCAGCGCTTCGGTGCTGAAGGTAAAGGTGGTGGAATTGCCGCCAGTACCGCAGCTATTGGCCGAGCGCACGCGCCAGTAATAAACCGAGCTAGAGTTCAAGTTGTCGGTGGTATAGCTGTTCCCGGTTACAGTGGCACTCTCCACAATGTCGGTAAAGCCCACATCAGTGGCAATTTCTACGGTGTAGCTCTGGCCCTGTGACGGGGCATCCCAGGTGAGGGTTGGCTGCAAGGCCACATTGGTAGCCCCATTCGCCGGTTGGGTCAGCGCGGGTGTACCCGGTGCCTGCGTAAAGACGTTTAGATTGACCATCACGCTGTGGGTGCTGGTCGGGGCCTCGCCCGTGATTTCCAGGGCATAGCTGCCAGCCGCGGCCGCACCGGTATTGCCAATGGTTAGGACACTGCTGCCTGGAGGCGTTACGGGATTGGTGCTGAAATCGGCCGTTGTGCCCGCCGGTTGGCCAGCTACCGACAGCGTTACCGGATCATCAAAGCCCAAAATGTTACCAACCGTGATGTCAAACAAAGCACTATCAGGGACACAGATGCTCTGGTTAGAGGGCGCGGCCGTCAGCGTAAAGTCAGGGAACAAGGCACAGTTGGAGCAGATCAGGGCAAAGTCCTGGTCAGTCAGCTCGCCATTGTAGGGCACGCCATCACCGGCGATATTAGTGGCATCAATAATGATCGTGGCCGAACCACCCGGATTTTGAATGTAGACGTTCTCCAGATTGTTGAGCGTATCGGCCGTACCGCCGGTAGTAGACCAGCCGCCGCTAAACACGTTGCCTAGATAGGTGTTGCCGCCGTTAATCACGGTCAGGTCCAGGTTATTGACCAGGGCCGGATTGGCCCCAACCGCGCCCGGCGCATCGGACCAGGCCAGCGTAATCTTGAGCGGCTGGGTGGGGTCAGGCACACCCACGTCAAGCGTCCACTGCTGGCCGGTTTCGGTGAACAGGTGGGTTTGATCGTAATAGAGCGTATAGGCGGTAGGGCTGATGATGTTGGTGACGTTTACCCGACCCCAACCTTCGTTAATGTTGGGAATCTCACCCATGGGGGTGGCCGTGTTGACCAGCAGCGCTTTGGCCATGGCCGGGCTGGGGTCTTCACCACCGTTGAAGCCGCGCCACCATTCGGTAGCCAGCACAATGGCCCCGGCCGCGTGGGGTGCAGCCATGCTGGTGCCGGAGCAGAAGGCATACATATTGTTGGTGCCGGGAATGGGCGTGGTACAGCTAGGGCCACCCAGCGTGTTGCGAGCAGAGGCAATGGTTTGACCAGGCGCGGCGATGGTCACACCTAAACGGCCGTCTACCGCCGGACCGCGACTGCTAAAGCCAGAGATGGTATCAATATTGCCGGCACGATAGTTCAGGCTGCTGCCCACAATGATCATATTCTTGGCCTCTTTGGGCGCAGTCAGCGTCGTTGGGCTTGGCCCGGAGTTCCCAGCCGAAAAGACTTGAATAAACGGTTCGGCTACGTCGTCGGTGTCAAAGTTACCGTCGCGCACGATAAAGTCATGGGTTCGTTCTGGCGCACGGTAGCCCATACCAGCCCCTTCACCCGTGTGCCAGGAGTTGTTGCCGCCTACCGAACCCAGCAAGACAGCCTGTTTACTGTTCTCCTGCCAGCCACCGGCCGGTGGCCAGGAATTGCCTACCAGCGGGTTCAGCGCCACAATATCGTGGCCCGGCGCCATGCCCATGCCGTATAGGAAACCATTGGCATCGGCAAAACCGGCCGTGGCGTCACCACCAATAATGCCGGCTACGTGCGTACCGTGACCACCGTTGCTGCAATCCTGCCCCGGCTGTCCCGGCGGGTTGCAGGCACCGGGGAAGCTGTAGCCGCCCACAATGCGTGGCCCCAAGTCGGGATGGTTGTAGTCAACGCCGGTATCAATGGTGGCCCAACGTACATCGGTGCCATCATAGCCCAGTGCGTTCAGGTGCGCGGCGTAGCCTACAAACGGGATGCCACCCGGATGGTTGCCAGCCACAATCTGGCTGGACATCTCGTCATCGAGGCCCGGCTCATCGGCGATGTGGCCGAACCAGAGAACGGTGTTGAGCTGGGCTACGTCGGCGAAAGTGGCCGCATCCAGCTCAACGATGGCGGTGTAAAAGGTGCGGTCCGGCTGCGCCGGGAAGCTGTCAAGAATGTTGCCACCCAGGGCCGCAATCTGGGCCAGGGTCTCTTTGACATCACCGTCGTTGTAGAAGAAGATGTCTACGTTTGTAACCAGCCCGATCCGGTTATCGAGGTCGGGGCTGATTTTGTAAGCGGGATGAAAGGCCCCCTGCCAACGCACAAAGTCGAGAGATTCGGCAACGGCCGTTTGCGCCGCGCTGCCCCAAACCAGATAAGCATAATGGGGGTAATATTGCAGAATCTCTACGCCGGTGGCCGCTAATGCGTCCAGGCGAGCGTTGTTGGTCGGGCCGTGCATCTGGATCAGGCGAAAGCCTTTGCCCTCATGGGTCATACGCTCAGACTCAGGCAGCGCCGGTTCGCCCTGAGCCAGAGGGTCAAAGCGGTAGCGTGTTACCTGAAGCATACCGGCGTCCTGCTGCCAGTTGACGGGCAGGCCGCTGTTGACCAGGCGGGTAAAATCGGCCTGATTGAGTTCTAGCCAGTGAAAGCTGCCGTAATCCCAGGCCATTTGGGGATCAAGGCCCAGTTGGGCGGCTTCGGCAACGGCCGTTTCTGGTACGGTCACATAATAACTGCGTTCGGCCGTACTGGATTGGACAACGGCGGCCGGCTGTACCATTTGCTGAAAAACAAGCAGGGAAAACACGGCCACAGCGGCCAACAAGAACAGGGGTCTATTCAACTTCATTGTGCAAAGTCTCCTTTGGGGTCAGGAAATGAAATCAGATCGGGCCAAATCTTACCAACAGATTCGGTCCGGTGCAACTTAAAGGGTCACAATCTGGCGTGTGGCGGCCGCTTTATAGAGGGCCAAAACCGTCTTGACGTGATTGTGCGTTTCGGTAAGCGAGATATAAGGAGCTGTGCCGGCCAAGATGGCGTCGTGCATATCTTCCACTTCGCCCAGGTAGAGTTCCTTTTCGGGTACGGGGATTTCCTGTGGCTCGCCCTGGCGCGGGTAGAAGGTGAGGCGGCGCTGTGAATCGTCCAGACCCACAAACGGCCGATTTAGCTCTAAACGTCCGTTTGTGCCCAAAACCTCCGCAAACGTATGCCAGGGAGTACGGAATGACGCGCTGATCTGGGCCGCGCAGTCACCATCCTCGTTGGCATAATGAAGATGGCCACTGAACACCTCATCCACTTCCTTATCGCCTACCCACTGGCTGCCGGCCACCCAGTCGGGCAAGCGGCCCATGAGGAATTGGGCCAGGCTGATGGGGTAAACGCCCACGTCCCACAGGCAGCCGCCGCCATACTCCGGCACCAGGCGCACATTGTCGGGGTCGCCGCTGATGTCGAAGTTGAAGGTGGCGCGAATGAGGGTTATTTCCCCTAAACGGCCGTTACGCACCCATTCCCCCACTAATTTAGTCTGCGGATGATGGCGGTACATAAACGCTTCGGCCAAGACGCAGCCGGTTGCTTCGGCCGTGGCGATCATCTGGTCCACCTCATCCAGGCTGAGGGCAAACGGCTTTTCACACAACACATGCTTGCCCGCTTGCAGCGCCTTGATCGTCCACTCGGCGTGCAGATGATTGGGCAAGCTGATGTACACCGCATCAATTTCGTCTGAGTTCAGCATTGCCTGGTAGCTGCCAAACGCCCGCGGAATCTCCCATTCGGCCGCATACGCCTCAGCCGACGCCTGCGAGCGGCTGGCGACGGCTACCATCTCGCCCCGCGCCGACTGGCGAATGGCCGGAATGAGCCGCCGGTTGATATTGGCCGTGGAAACGAGTCCCCATCTTACTTGTGTCATCTTTGTCTCCTCTGCAAATGTAGGTCAAGCATCCCTGCTTGACCGCGCAAACAGGATGTTTGCGCTACAGATTTTCATTAGTCTGGACGGTTTTGCCGATTATAGCAGGCTGCCCGCGGGATAACGAACAAAATCTGTAACCTGCGATTTGTGGTACACTTGGAGCCATCAGCAACAAGACCTGACAGGTCTGGCAGACCTGTCAGGTCTCGCCGGTAAGACAACTATTCAGGTGCGTCGCACCTTGTGGAGAAACAGGATGACAATCACCATAGACCCCCAATTTATCACCGAAACGGCCGTTCGCCTGGTGCAAATCGACTCAACTAGCCCCTCCTTAGCGCCAGACGGGGCCGGTGAGGCGGAAATTGCCCGCTACACGGCCGCTCTGATGACCCAGATCGGCCTGGACGTGACCAGCTACGAGATCGCGCCGGGCCGCTGGAACGTGGTGGGCCGGCTGCCGGGTCAGGGCGGGGGCCGGTCGCTGCTGCTGAATGCCCATTTTGATACGGTGGGCGTGGCGGGGATGGTTGAGCCGTTTTCGGGCGCGATTCGCCACGGCCGTCTTTACGGTCGCGGCAGTCAGGATATGAAGGGCAGTCTGGCGGCTATGCTGGGCGCGGCTAAAGCGATTGTGGACGGGGGTTTAACGCTGGCGGGGGATTTGCTGGTAACGGCCGTTGCTGACGAAGAACATAGCAGCATCGGCATGGAACACCTGGTACAGACGTTGACGGCCGACGCCGCCATTGTCACCGAGCCGACCGATTTGCAACTCTGCCGGGCGCATCGCGGCTTTATCTGGCTCGACGTGGAGACAATGGGCCGGGCCGCCCACGGCAGCCGCTTTCAGGAAGGGATCGACGCCAATATCCGCATGGGCCGCTTTCTGGCCGAACTGGATAAGCTGGAGCAGAGCCTACGCGCTCGTCCACCCCACCCGCTGGCCGGACCGCCCTCGCTGCACGCGGCCAAGCTGCACGGTGGCACCGAGATCAGCATCTATGCCGCCCACTGCCGGCTGCAAGTCGAGCGGCGCACCATTCCTGGCGAAACGGTCGCCCAGGCTACGGCCGAATTACAAGCCATCATCGACCGACTGGCGGCGGCCGACGACACTTTTCGGGCAACGGTCAGCGCTGCTTTTGCCCGGCAGCCGTTCGCCATTGCGGCCCACGCTCCCATCAGCCAGACCGTGGCCCAGTCCATCGACACCGTTCTAGGGCAACCCACGCCCCACATCGGCCAGAGCTTCTGGACCGACGCCGCCCTGCTGGCTGATGCTGGCATCGAGACGGTCATTCTCGGCCCGACCGGCCACGGCCTGCACAGCGCGGAGGAATGGGTTGAGGTCGCTTCAATCCACAAACTGGCTCAAATTCTGGCGGAAACGGCCGTCTCATGGTGCGGATAATTGGACAGTGGACGACGGATGACGGATGACGGACGACGGATGACGGACGACGGATGACGGACCACCCGACTACTCGACCACCAGACTACCAGACTATTCAACTACCCGACTACTCAGCCGCCTGACTGGCCTCTGCCTGGGCACTGAGGCGGCGCAAAAAGTTGACTAGATGCCAGGTATCCTCCGTGCTAAGCTGTTCACCAAAGCCGGGCATGGGGGTCCCCTCAATGCCGTTGCGAATCCAATAGTAGAGATCGCCATCAGGATGGGTGGCTAAATGACCATCGCCAAAATCGGCCGGGCGCGGGCTGAGGGCCAGCCCAGCCGGGCCATCGCCACGCCCTTCTGCGCCGTGACAGACAGCACAATGCTGCTGATAGTAAAATTCACCAATAGAAACTGATTCCGCATCAGGCAGAATGGGGTTGTTTAAGAAGGTGGCCGGTGTGTACTCATTGGCAAAGAAATCGACCATCTGATTGGCCCCTATGCCAAAGGCGAAAATGGCCAATAGCAGCATAGGAGCCAACTGCGTGGCAGTCTGGGCCGCCCGCGCCGCCGCGCTGGCCCAAATCAGGGCCACCAGCATCAACAGCAGGCCGGTACCGGCGCCGCTGGCCAGGGTCATCCAGTGGGCAATGCTTTGCAGAATGGGGGCACGCTGTTCTAACGGCCGTATCTCTCCCCCCAGCCCCGCTTCCAGGCGATAAGGGGCAAAGGCGTCAAACTGCCCCGGCCGGCGCACCGACACCTCCACCTGCCAGGAGCCGATCAGACTGATATAGCTGCCATCGAGAACGAAACGGCCGTTTTCCACCAATTCGGCCACAGCTTCCTCAGACCCTAACGACTGCCCCAAAAAGGTAAAGCGGAACAGCACCTCCGTCACATCGGTGACCGGATTGCCATGCTGATCGGTTATGGTTACTTCAAACTGATTTTGACCCACCAGCGCGGGTTCGGCCGTCAGGGTAACGGTCAAATCATCGGCCGGTGCGGTCGTCGTCATCTGGCCCGGCGCGTCGGCCAGCAGGGGCGCATCCACGCCCCGCTGCATATCGCTCAGCAGCCCGGCCGCCGCCAAAATGACAAAAGCCAGCACCGCCTCAACCGCTACGATTGTACGAAAACGGCCGCGTGTCTGGGCCGCCTGGGGCGAATCAGGCGCGTCGTAAGCCGCATTGAGGCGCGGCTTGATAACCAGCAAATTGAACGCGGCCAGGGCAAACGCAGCCAGGGCTACCCCCAGCTTGCCCAGCAGCACCAGCCCATAGGCCGTCCCCACCAACGCGGTCCAGTTACCCACATGCTTGCCAGCCAGATAGGCGCCGCTAAAGATGAGCAGCCCCACACTCAGCGCTGCCACTGCCGAAAAATTCAAGATAAGGCTGAGGTTGAGCCACGTTTTCAGGTCTGTGGTGAGGTGACGGGCCTGAAACAGCGTCAGGACCAAAATGAGCAGTCCCCCGGCCCACACTCCGGCGGCCACCGTGTGGGTCAGGTCTACGCCAATGGCCTGCCAGGTGTCGCGGGGCAGGGCCGCGCTGTGGCTGATGAGCGAGCTGGTAGCCGCCAGGGCCACGCTCAAGGCCAGACCAATCCCCCAAAACCAAGCCTTGTTTAACCCGGCGTTACGGCCGTAACCCACCAATCCCGCCAATGGCAGCAGCAAAAAGAAGCGCAGCAGCCACATCTGGCCGAACTGGGTGGTCAGCCAGGCTTGCAGGTTGGCCGCTTCCCACAATCGGAAAGAGGTCACTTGATCAATCAGCGTCAGGATGAGCGCGATCAGCAGCAGCGCCAGCCCCAGGTAAACGATCCGCAGGCTGGTATGGGCTGTAGACTGGTCGAGCGCGGCTTCTTCCGGCTCCATTTCCACACCGGTAAACAGAGGCCGCCAGACGAGCAGCCGGAAGCTAAACATGCCCACGAGCAGGGCAATACCGGTCAGTGTCAGCCAGCGGGCGGTCGCGCTAAAGGGGGAGATATCGGCCAGGACGGAATCGGGTTCGGTAGGAGACAGCACCACGTCGCCCACGCCAAAGGAGAAGGTGCCGCTGGTGGTGTGGCCGTCAACGGCCGATAACACCTGCCAGCTTACCAGATAGGCCCCTTCGCCAAGAGGGGGCAGGGTAATGCCCAGAGTGCGGTTGTCGTCGCCACGCGGTTCGGTTGGCCCAACGTCGAGCGGCTGCCCGGCCTGGGTCAGCAGGCGAATACGGCCGAATTGGGGCACAACTGGCTCGTTAAAGAAGATGACCAACTCATCCGGCCCCTCGTCAAGAATGGCGTTGGGTAGGGGGGCGGAGGAGATGGGGACGGCGTGGGTGTTGGCCGTTTCCACGTACCAGAAACCCAGGAGTAAAATGGCCGTTAACAGCAGCCAATATTTAATAATGGAGCGGGGGATTTTGCTTATTTTCACAAATGTGTTTGGCGTGAAGCGTGATGCGTGACCAGTTAGCGAAGCCCATCACGCATCACGTTTCACGTTTTACGTTTTACTCGCATTTATGACGCTGCGTAAGTGGCTCACGGCCAGGGCAAACATGATGAGAATGATAACGGCCGATACCACACAATAGCGGCAAAAAGCGTGGATGACAAACGCCTCTAGCGCGGTCAGCCAGAGGGAAAAGAGGAGGGCGATGCCGGTGACACCGACCATGATTTCGGGCAGGTAATCGTCGATAAACGAAACCCAATCTTGCAGCCAGACCAGCATGAAAATAAACACATAGCCGGTCAACCCAATCAGGGCGACGGGAACCGGCCCAATTTTGGAGTAAGGGGCATCCGGTCCACTGACCGCGCCGCAATCATCCCAGCCATCGCCAGTACAAACTATCACCACCAGCTCCTGGTGGAATAGAAAAAGGTAATAGGCGATAACAATGCCGGGTATGGCTAACAGTTGTATAAGGCGGATTTGCCAGTCGGAAAGCCAATTCATAAAACTATCCTCAAGCGGAGTGGCGGGGTTGCGGAGTAACTACCTCGTCACTCCGCTACTCCGCCACCTCGCTTAATTTGCTAACGCTGCTTCGATGCGCTGCTGGATAAGCTGGGGCTGGTTGCCGGTTACCTGCGTATCGTTAACGAAGAAGTTGGGGGTGCTGGTAACACCCAGGCTGTGGGCATAGCCAACGTTGTCGGAAATGACCAGGTTATAGCGGCCTTCTTCCATGCAGGCAGCGAATTGGTCACGGTCAAGGTTGATGGAAACGGCCGTAGCCAACAGTTGCGCGTTGCTCAAATAGCCCGGCTCACCAAACTGGCGGAACAGGGCGCTGTTATATTCGGAGAAAGCCCCCTGCTCGTTGGCGCACATGCTGGCGTTGGTCGCTGGCAGCGTTTCTGGCCGCGAGGCAAAGGGGTAAGTTACAAAACGGACCTGACCGCTATCTTTGTACTGATTTTTGAACACGGGCAGCCCTTCTAAATTAAAGTTACGGCAGTGGACACAGGCAAAATCGAACACCTCTAACAGGGTCACGGGGGCGGTATCTGAGCCTTCAAACACGCAGTGTTCGGGATTCTCTTCGCAGTAAGCAATGAGACCCGTCTGTTCTGCTTGCTGGCCGGGTTGCTGGGCAACAGTGTCATCATCGTTTAACGACATGACCATCAAAATGCCCAGGAAAATTACGGCCCCTACCACAATACCGGCGATTACCTTCCAGTTAACAGACCGCTCCTGATCGCGGACTGCTTTGCGCTTAATTGGTTTTCTAGCCATTCTTAATTCTCCTTCAGATAAGGTAGGTGAGCAGCCTGCCTGCCCAATCAGGCAGGCTGCTCAATCATTTTATTCCGTCACAATAATTGTTACGGCCGCACCCTCTTCTAGCTCCTCATGGGTATCAATAGAGAGATAGACAGAGATTTCGTGTTCACCGGGTGTCAGACCGCGCAGCACTTCGCTGTAGTTAGCCCCCATGACCATACCCCAATTTTCGTCATTGACGTAAACGTGCCAATGGTTGCCATCTTCACCTAATGCAAAGTTTTCCGTCTCGATTTCAACGATCACCTGATCGCCACGAGCGAAGGTCTCACCGCCGGCCGGGGCCGTAATGCGAACAGCAGCACCATCGTTGGGAATACGATCACCATGGTCATGGCTATGGCCATCATGGTCGTGGTCATGGTCATGGCTGTCATGGTCATCATTGTGGTCATGGTCATGGCTGTCATGGTCATCATTGTGGTCGTTATGTTCTGTGTGGGTTGTATGCGCTTCATCAACGGCCGTATCGCCATTGTGCGAACCCTCATGCGAGCCACAGGCCACCAGCAGCAGAGCGGCCAACAAGGTCAATAATACACGGAACTTCATCTGTTTCATAATAGTCACCTCTTGAAATAAAGCAGGTCGCAAAGATCATGCAAGCCTGCGTCAAATGTCAATAAAGTTAGGGCGTATTGCGTATTGCGTAGTGCGTAGTGGGTAAACTCTTACTCTTTACGTTTTACGTTTTACGCCACGTCTCACGCCTCTCGTTTCGCTTTAAGCAGGGTGAAAACGGCCGTTAACAAACCAATCACCCCCACCACTACCCCGGCCAGAGCCAGGGTGCGGGCGGTTTGCAAGTCGTCTTCCAGCGCGTCGAGCCGCTGGACCAGTTCACGCGGTTCGGGCTGCGTTTCCGGGAACTGCAGCCGCTCGGCGGCAAAAACCGGCTCCGGATCGACCACCTCATCAATTTCCATATCGCCCAGCGTACCAAACAGGCGCACGCTGTACTGACCGCGCACGGTGGGCAATATTTCAATGTGATAGTAGCCGGGCGTAACCGTTGGTATCAAATTGCTGCGGAAAGAGCGGCCGGCGTAAAGCACCTCAGCAGCCAGGCTGGCTTCCGCTCCTATAACAGGGGTCTCGCCTTCGTGAAGAATAACGACAATCTGGTTGCGTTCACCGACGATAGGCGGTTCAATTTCCCAGCCAACGATGGCTACATAAGGGCCGATTTCGGCGCGGGTATGGGCCTGGGCCGTGTCGGCTGCCGCCCCTATCCCAAACAGCGTCAGGAAAAGAACAGCCAGGAACCAATACGGCCGTTGCCCTATTCGTTTGTTCATGAAACACCTCGATATCAACTATGAATTAGGAATTACGAATTACGAATATGGTTGGTTGGAAACCAGTAGCCACCAGTCAAACCACTAATAAATTCTGGGCATGGTTCAAGTTAGCTTGACAATTCGTTGACCGAAGACGGGGGACGAAAGACCGATAGCCAGAGCAATTCCGTCCTTCGTCTTCGGTCCTCCGTCAAAATTTGTAAAGTCATCTGCC
>SLGK01000137.1 GCA_007123775.1 Anaerolineae bacterium
AACCTATGTGTCCGCCCGTTGCAATGATGGGTAGGGGCGAACCTATGTGTTCGCCCGTTGTAATGATGGGTAGGGGCGAACCTATGTGTTCGCCCGTTGCAATGGTGGGTAGGGGCGAACCCGTGTGTTCGCCCAGAGAGGGTAAGCCAGTATGTTTGCCCGGAGAGGGCAGACACGTGGGTCTGCCCCTACCGGCTACCGGCGGATGGTGGGATCGGGGGGTACTCTGGAATAGTCGAATGGCTCCACGCCAGGGCCGTAGTGGAAGCCGTTGGGCCAGGGGATATAGTTGCTGACGAAAGTTTGTGTGCCGGCAATGACTTCTCCGTTGGCGTTACGCACAATACGGTTGACCGTGACGCGGGCACCAATGGTGGCCCAGTCAAACTGCTCAACTGTACCCGGTTCCAAATTCTCACTAAATTCCCAAATGTCCCGTTCCGGGCCAGGGGCGGGTTGCTCGTTTTCAAAGAAGGGGCCTTCTTTTTCGACCGTACGGCCGAGACTGGTGGAGTAAAACTTGAAGGTCAACGACTCCCACTCCTCGTTGTAATAATTCTCGATGAGCAGGTGGTAGGGGGTGTTGTTGATAAATTTCAGGTCTACGATGGGGGAGAAGACGGTGGCGTCCATGCCCTGGCCTTCGCCGTCCTCGTAGTAGCCGACCATATAACCATGCTCCCAGCGTTCGGTGATAGGAAAGCCGGCGTAGAAGGCAGTCTGGAACATGGTGGTGCTTACCTGGCAAATGCCGCCTCCCACGCCCTCAATGGTACGGCCGCCATAAATAATCAGGCCGACTTCGTAACCATCCGTTTCACTGATGGTGCCCAGATATTGGTTGAACGAAAACTCTTCACCAGGGGCAACCACGATGCCGTAGAAGTTGGCGGCTGAGCGGGCAATGTTATGCTTACGGGCATCGGATGAGCCGTAGAACCAGGTGGTGCGCTCGCTAACCAGTTCGGTGATGCCCAGTTCGGCAGCGGTGGCCCCGGCGTGGGCGGTGGGCACATTTTCCCGGAACATGAAGGGAACAGAGCGGTTGCCGGTCAGGATTTGCTGGCGCAGCCGTTCGATAGTGGCGTCGAGGTCGAGTTCACGGCCGTTGACGTGGGGCGCAACCAGAATCAACTCCTCGGTAAAATCATCAAAGTAAAAGCGGGCATTGACCGGATCGCGGTACAACTGGCGGGTGAACTGGTTGAGCCAGTGGCGGGCCGCGTTTTCGTCGATATACAGTTCGTGGGTGTAGCTGCCATTGTCGCTGGTAGTTACGTCTACGCGCAGCCAGCGGGCCAGTTCTGCCGCGGGCAGGCTGGCCCGTAACAGGTCGTCATCATCCAGCGGCTCTTTGATGTAGAAGACCATTGGCCCGCTGAGGGCCTGCTGAATCTGGTAGCTGCGGTCGCCGCTGTCGGTAATGACAGGCGGCAGGTCGTGGACTAGCAGTTCCACCTGGGCGGAGCGCATCAGGGCCAGGCTGTTGCCGCTTTGGTCACTGACGGGTTGTAGTAAGCGCTGGCGCACATCGGCCCGGTCTAACTGGCGGCCAAACTGGCTGGGGACGTAAGCAAAACCGTCGTCGCTGGTGTCAACGGTGGCGTTGATGACCGGCTGGTCGATAGCGGCGGCAATCTCGTCCAGGCTTTGGTCGACCTGGCTTTCATCAATAACGAGTTTGGGGGCCAGGGAACGGCCGTAATACCAGGTCGTGAATAAATCTTGCACCCGTTCTGCTGGTCCACCCTGACGGCCTATGGCCAACGCGGCCGCTACCGTGGCGGGCAGGTCAAACTGGACTCCCAGGTCGGCCGGGCTTTTATGCCAGGTCTGGCCCGTCTCCGGATCGGTGAAGCTGATGGTTTGCTCTTGCCAGGAGGCGAACGTCGTAGCCAGGGCTGCCTCCGCTTCGGCCGGCGTCATCTGGCTCAGGTCCACGCCCCAGACGCTGACGCCGGTGTATATTTGCCCATCGTGGCGCATATCATAGGCGCCCAGCCAAACAGCCAGGCCAATCGTTGCCAATACCAGCGCCGTAATCGGTCCAGCCAGGAAATAAGTCAGTTTGGGAGAGGGTTTAGGTAGCATAGTTTTAGTCAATTAGTCGCGTAGTCTAGTAGTTGGGCAATCAGGTGGTCTTGTAGTCAGGTGGTCTTGTAGTCAGGTGGTCGAGTCGTCTAGCAGAGCTTTGCCACCTCGCCACTCCGCCACTCCGCCACCTCGCTAGTATAGCATGGGTAACGGCGGGACCAACTGCCACTCAGGGGCGACTAATTTTGGCGGGCTTCGGCCCAGACTACTTCAAACTCTTCCAGGAAGTAGCTGGCGAATTCGGCATCGTGGACGATAACGATGTTTTCGTCGTTGCGCCGGTTGGCATTATCGCTGAAATTGAAGGAGCCAAAGATGACGGTCTGCCGGTCTACGATGATGACTTTATGGTGCATCATGCGCGGGTTGCCGTCCTGGCGCACGTTAATATTGTTTAGCCGGGATTGGGACATGGGGGGGAAGTAGCTAAAGTCGGTATTGGAACCGACCAGTTCAAAAACACCCCAGACTTCCACGCCGTCATAGGCGCGGTCTATCATCGCTTCGCCGATTTCTTCGTGGGTGAAGGCGAAGGCCATAAAGTGGATATGGTTTTGGGCCGAGGCTACTCGTTCGGCGATGATGGGGGCTAACTGAATTTCGGGGCCGAAGTAGTTTTCGATTCGCACGCCGTCGTAGACAAAATCTTCATGGGGGGTGTTGACGGGTGAGGTGGGGCCAAAGCTGCGGTCAACGTACATCTCGTCCATTTCGGCGGTGTAGTTGACGGCCAGATGGGGCACGTCGAAGCGGACGATGTTGTTGTTGTTGCATTGAGCGCCGTTGCTGGTGAAATTCATCGAACCCATCCAGACGAAACGGCCGTCTATGATAATAAACTTGTTGTGCATCAGCCCGGATCGATTGTCTTCCACCACGCTGATCCCGTGGCGGCGCAGGCGGCGAATGCTGGGCTGATCGGCGTTGTCGGAGTCGGTGACAACGCGCACGGTCAGCCCTTGCTGGCGCACGTCGATAAGCGCCTGCACAATCGGCTCAGAGTTAATGTCGTAACCGGCCAGATCAACCTGGAGCGTGGCCTGACGAATGTCGGCGGCGACTATCTCATCCACGCCGCCGCGTCGCTGGTCTTCAGGCGGGCAGGTAGGGTCGGTGAAGTAAATATTGTACCAGTCGCCCGACAGCCCATCGACCGGCCGGGATGGGAGCGTGGTCTGGCGATCCTCGAATTCATCCAGCAGTTCAGGCAGACGCAGCTCTTCGACCAGTTCCGGGCCAAAAATGAGGGAAAGGGCAATGATCAGCAGGGCCAGAATGCCAATGCCGGTTGTTTGTTGTTTTTTCTTCATAGGGCTGTTCCTGAGCGTGTTTTTAACGCAAGACGCAGAGGCGCAGAGAAGCGGGCGCGATCAGCATCCTATTCTTCTTCATCTATCACAGAGATAGACAGCGTGGGGTTTGTTACGTAGTCAAAAAGTTGGGCAAAGGCAGCCTGGTTGCTGGGGGCCTGACGAATTTGGTAAGTATCAGGTAACGTGTGTGAAACGGCCGTTCTCTGACCATAAAAATCAGCCCGTTTCTCCGCCAGTTCGCCCAGCAGGTCGGCCACGTCTTCCGGCTCATACTGCTGCCGCTGCGTGGTCAGAAGCGTGGTCAGGCGCATCAGCCGGGTAACGGTACGGACGCGCTGGTCCACATAGTCGGCCGCTTCTTCATCGTCGTCAAAATCGGCCGTGGCGTAAGCGGCCGTTTTGGCCTGGGCCGTAGCCCAATCAACCAACTGCTGTGCCTCGTCCTGGTCCAGACCGTCGCGCAGGCTGCTATTTTCGATGATCTGCTCCACCCCGCTGCGGTACAAACTGCGGCTGCGGCGCTCGTGCATCATGCTCTCATCCATACCCCAAGTCTAGCCGAAAACGGCCGTGCTGCACAGACAATGATGAATTATGGGTATGGTTCACTGCTCCCTGGCAGCCAACTTTACAAATTTTGACGGAGGACCGAAGACGAAGGACGGAATTGCTATCGGCCCATCGCTTTTCCTGGCCATCGGTCTTTCGTCTTCCGTCCTCGGTCAAAGAATTGTCAAGCTAACTTGAGCCATGCCGAAATACGCCCTCTGCAATGTTGACGCTCCCCCTCAAATGGGCTATGCTAGTCGTATAACTTTTAGAACGTTTTGAACGCAGGGGATTGACCGATCAATGCACAAAAATCTGGAAGCGGTAAACGAGAGTACGGTGGCCGGGATCGGCCGGCTGGCCAGCTTTTTCGGCTTTAGCGACGTGATGGGCCGACTGTACGGCACGCTACTGCTGAGTCCTGACCCGATGTCGCTGGATGATCTGGCCGAAGAGTTGCAAATCAGCAAAGGCTCGGTCAGCATGAACATGCGCTCGTTGGAGCGTTGGGGCATGGCCAAAGAGGTCTGGATGCGCGGCGACCGCAAAAAATATTACACCGCCGAATCTGACCTGTGGCTGGTGATTCGCAACGTGCTGGGCAGCCGCGAACAGCGCGAAGTACAACGTGCCCTGATTGTCCTGCAAGAAAGCATGGTCAAGCTGCGGGCCGCCGAAGCGGAACTGACCGACGAAGAGCGGGAACTGGCCTGTTTTTACCTGGAACGCATCGAAGAGCTGCAAGCCTTCTTTGAAGTGGCCCAACTCGCCCTACAAACCGTCCTCGGCCAGGATAATGAACTGGATTTTGAGGCGGTCACGAAAATTGAAATCGTATAAAGGTGGCGAAGTGGCGCAGTGGCGCAGTTACCTCGCCCCTCCGCCACCCCGCCCCTCCGCACCATGACCCTCGAATTTGAAAAACTCTCCGACGACCTGCGCCAGATGGCCCACCAGGCGGCGCGACGGCAGCAGCAGCGAGCCGAGCAGGCGGTGGATATGCTGCAAGCGCTGCACGATTACGCCATCGACTGGGCGGCCATTGACCACGCCCTGGCCCAGGGTCGTGAAAAGGGGGACGAAAAACATTATCGCGCGGCACGGCCGTTAACCCAGGATACCCCCCTCAACGCCCAAATTGACCCGCCGGCCCCACCCGCGCAGGCCACCATCATTGCTACCGATGGCTCCCAAATTGTGCCTGATCGCCACGCTGCTTTTCTCTATTATTTAATCAACATTGGCGTTTTTGTCTACCGGCACGGCCAGCCGGAAACGCCGGAACCCTTCACGGTGCCTACCATACATTATCTGGAAGAGGGACAATTCGAGGAAGAGTTTATGATCGGCAGCGGCCAGGTCAGTATCAAGCGGGACCTGGCCGAAATCGGGACGCTGGCTAAGACGACGTGGGCTGAGAGGGATACGGCCGTTTCCCCCCTCCTTAGCATCCTCGACCAACGGCTGCTCTACTGGCCCATCGGCAGCACCGGCGCGGCCGCCCAGGCCACCGTGGAAAAGTGGTGTCAGGCCATGACCGACATCCGTCGCTGTGGCGCTTTGTTAGCTGGCTATATTGACCGGCCCGGCAAGTCCTCAGTCGTCACGCTGCTGCAATCATTAACGGCCGATGCCGACTTTGACTGGAAATCGTTAGGCAAGGCGGGCTTCAACCGGGGCGTGACCGATACCTACCTGTACAGCCAACTGTTGCAGCCCGGCCAGCGCAGTTGCGTTTTTCTCGACGTATCCCCCGCCAACGAACGGTTTGCCGCCATTGATCCCCACAACCAGGTCTGCTTCTTCTACCTGAATCCCGGCCAACGGGGCAACGCCATTGCCCGCGTGGACATCCCCCTTTGGGTCGCCGAACAGCCAACGGCCGTAGCACAGGTTCACGCCCTCATCTACGACCAATGCCAGATTTTGGGCGATTATCCCTACGTTTTGGCCCGCGCCGACGAGATGGCCGTCGTCGGCCGGCGCGATCAGGCCGACCTGGATTTTATGATTGAACGCCACATGGCCCGCGAGGGGCTGGAAGGCAACATCACGGCCAAAGCCGGCAGCAAAAACCTGGCCCGCGGCGGCAAGACCAGACACCAAGGGGTTTGAAGCTATGAAGCCACCGTTAACGATTGATACCCTCTGCCGCGAGGCTGGCTTGTTTGCCCAACAGGAATCCAGGTATACGGAAAATTCAATGAGCCGGTCAAAAAAAAGCCAAGCAGAATACGGTGATTTTCAAACACCCCCCTGGCTGGCGCAGCAGGTGTGTCGCCTGTTAGTCGCCAAAGGGCTGGAACCGGCTTCGCTGTTGGAACCGACTTGTGGTGTTGGCAATTTCTTGCTGGCGGCCCTGGATCATTTCCCCCAACTTAAACAGATAACCGCAACCGATATTAGTTCTGATTATGTAAACCAGGCGCGAAAGCGGCTGGTTCCTTATGGTGGTATTGAGCAGCATATTTTCCAATCAGATTTTTTTACCACCGACTGGCCTGCCATTTTGGCCGACCTGCCAGAGCCAATTCTGATTGTGGGTAATCCCCCCTGGGTAACAAATGCTGCCTTATCTGTTCTCGACAGCGATAATTTGCCCCAAAAAGAGAATGGCGGGCAAAGCAGCGGCATTATGGCGATTACGGGAGGCAGTAATTTTGACGTCTCTGAATGGATAATCCAGCGTCTTCTGGATTGGACTGCCGGTCAAGATGTAACGGTAGCGATGCTGTGTAAAACGGCCGTTGCTCGCAAACTTTTACACCATCTGTGGCAAAACCAGGCTGACGTGGGACAAGCCCAAATCCATCTCATTGATGCCAAAGCTGCCTTCGCTGTCACGGTTGACGCTTGTTTATTCCTTTACCAAACACAGCCGCAAACAGAGGCCAAATCATGCCCCGTGTTTGCTAACCTGTCCGCCGGACAACCGATGAGCCATATTGGTTTCCGTAACGACCAATTAACCGCTAATATTGCGTTCTATGAACGGTGGCAGCATTTAACACAATCAGACCAGGTAGCGTACAAATGGCGCTCAGGCATCAAACATGATTGTGCCCGCGTGATGGAATTAACGCGGTTGGGCGATGTTTATGTTAACCAAATAGGCGAGAGCTATACATTAGAGGACGATTATCTATACCCTTTGCTCAAAAGTTCCGACCTGGCTAATGGGGCTTCCGCCTGGCAGGATGCACACCAACGTTGGCTGCTGGTGCCACAGCAGCGCGTCGGTGCGCCCACCCGTCCCTTACAGCACAATGCACCGCGAACGTGGGCCTATTTGCAGGAATACGGCCGTTTACTCGACCAGCGCAAAAGTCGTATCTACCAAAACCGGCCCCGTTTCTCTATCTTTGGTGTGGGCGGCTACTCTTTTGCCCCGTGGAAAGTGGCTATTTCGGGCTTGTACAAAAGTCTGAATTTTGTAGCCGTTGGCCCAATCGCGGGCAAGCCGGTGATGCTAGATGACACTTGTTATTTTTTGCCCTGCGCCAACCAACCAGAAGCAGAGTTGTTGGTTGACTTATTAAATTCAACAGCCGCCCAGGAATTCTATCAGGCCCGTATTTTTTGGGATGCTAAACGGCCGATTACAGCTAAAATCTTGCAGCAGCTTGACATCATGGCCCTGGCCCAAACATTAGGCCGATTAGATGACTTATTGGCCTATACCAGCATCGACCAACAGCCACAACAACTGAGCCTGTTATAGAGCCAAACGGCACGGCAAATTTCTCGGCGTAACCGAAAGAAGGAACGCGGAGATGCGCCGAGGACC
>SLGK01000124.1 GCA_007123775.1 Anaerolineae bacterium
ACAATTTACTGACCGAGGACGGAGGACGAAAGACCGATAACCAGAGTAAATTCCGTCCTTCGTCTTCGGTCCTCCGTCAAAATTTGTAAAGTTAGCTGCCAGAGAGCAGTGAACCATGCCCTATATCACTACTTATACAGTGTAATCATGAACTGTCATTTTAGCAATGCCACTTCGTAATTCATAATTCATAATTCGTAATTTACTTTCCAGGAGACCCCATGAGTGAACAATCTGCTTATGCCCAGGCGGGCGTAGATATTGCTGCGGCGCAGCGAGCGACTGATTTGATGAAAACGGCCGTTCAAGCCACCTTTGGCCCCGAAGTTTTATCGAATGTGGGTAACTTTGGCGGGCTGTTTGATGCCTCCGGCTTACAGCAGCTTGAGCAGCCCGTCCTGGTGGCCTCCACCGACGGCGTGGGCACCAAGACCAAAGTGGCCGCCGCCCTCAACCAATGGGATACCATTGGCTATGATATTGTCAACCATTGTCTGAATGATATTTTGGTGCAAGGGGCGCGACCCCTCTTCTTCCTCGACTATGTGGCCACGGCCCGCCTGGACGCCGCGCAGATTGCCCAGATTGTGACCGGCGTGGCCAACGCCTGCCGCGCCGCCGGCTGCGCCCTGTTGGGCGGTGAAACGGCCGAAATGCCCGGCGTTTATGAACCCAATGCGGTCGATTTGGTGGGCACAATTGTGGGTGTGGTGGAGCGCAAACGGCTGATAGACGGCCAGCGCATTCAACCCGGCGATCTGATTCTGGGGTTGCCCTCCACCGGGCTGCACACCAACGGTTATACGCTGGCCCGCCGCGTCTTGGCCGATCTGGATTGGCATGAACCCCGCCCGGAGTTAGGTGGGCAAACGATTGGGCAGGCCTTACTCACACCCCATCGCCCCTACCTGGCGGAGGTTGAGGCATTGGGGCAGGCCGGGGTTGATATTCGCGGCCTGGCCCACATTACGGGTGGGGGATTGGTTGATAACCCGCCGCGTATCTTGCCACAGGGGGTAACGGCCGTTTTACACCCTGAGCGCTGGTCCCGCCCGGCCATCTTTAACCTGATTCAGCAGGTGGGCGACATCGACCTGGCCGAGATGTTTCACGTCTTTAACATGGGGTTGGGTATGCTGGTCATTATTCCACCTGACCAACTGCTCCAGGCTCAAAAGCTGTTGGGAGATGATGGCCAGTTGGTTGGTGAAATAGTAAGTGGTAATGGTGTTGTTGTAATTGAGAGATAGAGGTAGAGATAGAGTAAAGAGTATAGAGTGCAATGCTTTCTATCTCTACACTCTATCTCTACACTCTAGCTCTGTACTCTAGCTTTTGGGAGGCGTAAGGTATGAGTGAATCAGCGAACGGCCGTTCACGACTGGTGGTGATGATTTCGGGGTCGGGCACAAATTTGCAGGCTCTGATCGACGCTACGCGACGGGGGGAGCTGGCCGCCGAGATTGTGGCGGTGATTTCCAATCGTAAGGATGCCTTTGGCTTGCAGCGAGCGGCGCAGGCGGGGATTGAAACGCTCTATTTTCCCCTCAAACCGTACACAGCTCAGGGTTTGAGCCGGGCAGCCTATGATGCCGACCTGGCCGCCCGCGTGGGGGATTTCGAGCCGGATTTAATTGTGCTGGCCGGTTGGATGCACGTGCTGAGTGAGGAGTTTTTGGCTCATTTTCCTGAGCGGGTTATCAATCTGCACCCGGCTCTGCCCGACAAATTTCCTGGCCTGAACGCTATCGAACGCACGTTTGCGGCCTATCAAGCCGGGGAGGTTGAGCATGGCGGGGTGATGGTCCACTACGTTGTCCCCGAGGTAGATGCCGGTCCAGTGATTGCCGAAGCTGTTGTGCCCATCAGGCCGGAGGATTCGTTGCAAACTTTTACCGCCCGCCTGCATGGGGTGGAGCATGAGTTGATTGTAAAGGCGGTGGTCTCGTTAGTCGAGTAGTCGAGTAGTCGTTAGTCGAGTAGTCAGGTAGTCGCTAGTCGGGTAGTCGTTAGTCAGTGACCAATAACCATTGACCACCAGACTACTGGACCACTGGACTACTGGACCACTGAACTACAAGACTACCAGACGACCACACTATTGCTTCTGCGCTACAATCAGGCCGTCGCGGATGGGGACCAGGGTGGCGATCCAGTTGTCGCTGCTGGTGATGCGGCGGGTGAATTCGCGGATGCCCTCGGTGGCTTCGCTGGTGTCATTTTCGTCAAAGATACGGCCGCTCCAGATCATGTTGTCGATGATCAGCAGCCCGCCGGGGCGCAGCTTTTCTTCAATGACCGGCAAAGAAGCCACATACCCCTCTTTATTGATGTCGTTGAAAATCAGGTCAAAGGGTCCGTCTGTTTCCCGCAGGGCAGCGACAGCTTCGCTGACGTGATAGCGGACCAAATGGTCTAGTTTTAACGCCGCCATATGGGAGCGGGCTTGCTGGGATAGCTCTTCATCCCAGACGGTATGGAATACCTCACCGCTGCCGTCGGGGTGATTTTCGGCGACGGCGCGGGCAAACCAGTAGGTGGAGTAGCCATAACCGGAGCCAAGTTCAAAGATGCGTTGGGCTTTGATCAGGCGGGCCTGTTGGTAACAAAAATAACCCGCGGCCGGGCCGATAATGGGAAAGTTGTGTTTATCGGCGTAGGCTTCCAGCTGACGGACAAGAGACGGCCGTTGCGGGACTAAACTGTTCAAATAGGTTTCTAGCTGTTGGGTTGACATAAAACTCCAGGATAAAGAGAGCGCCAGCATCCCTGCTGGCAATAGGCTGTCTAAGAAGCCGACGCTCCGTTTTCATTCGCTACTCAGCCCATTGGCCGAGGCGCACCGGCGTCTGAACAAGAGCAGGGCGGCCAGGGTTGTGCCCAGTGCAGCCAGCAGGATGGTGAGCAACGAGTGGCGCCGTTGTGGTGGCACAGCCTCCGTCACAAACTCTTTGGCTACGTCCAACACAAATTGGGCCGGCGGTGGCGGCGGCGCGGGCTGTGTGCGTGTTGCTATCTCTTGGTCCAGATTGGTAAGACATTGGCGAATAATAGCACGGGTGGCCGTTTCCAGTAGACGGAATCCGGCGTCTAGCACCCGACCTTCTACTTGGGCCTCGCCGCTGTAATAGAGGGTAGTCTGACTATTTTCTTCATGTAGCTGGATACGGCCGTGGCCGTGTAACGAGCCGGTCTGCCCCGTTGCCACTGCTTCAATCGTAAAGCTGTTGGGTGGCTTGATATTGGCAAAGCGAACCCTACCCTCAAAATTCCCGCGCATTGGCCCGGCCTGAAAGGTGAGATCGCCCTCAAATTGATCGGCTGCCGGCTGTGTTATCTGGTGGCAACCGGGCAGGCAGTTAGCCACTGTGTGTGGGTCGTGGAGCAAAGCCCAGACAGTTGCTCGTGGTGCGTTAAACAGATGTGTTCCTTCTATCTTCATCAGGCATAAATCCTTCTCTCGATGAGCTACAACTGTAGCTACAACTGTAGCCACAACTGTAGCCATCCCTCAGCAGGCTGTCAACCTACAATTGGGCTTTCAGACAGACGAAGTAATTGTCGATAAGGCGCGGGGCCAGGTTGCGGGCAAGTTGGTCGATGAAGGAATTGGGGCTGTCAATCGCCAGTTCAAAGTGGAGGTCTGTTTGTTGTGGTGATGTGGCCGATGGGGAGAGGCTAAAACGGCCGTTTATCTCAATTTGCTGCTGGTTGAAGGTTAGAACGGCCGTGGTGTCCAGGGTTATCGGTGGTTGTAGGCGAGTCCATTCAATGGTGATGGGAATTGGCTTGTGGCCGTTAGGCGCAAACTGCCAGACAACCTCTAGCTCAAAGCGACGGTCAGAAAGCGGCTGCCACGTTTGCAAGCCGGGCAGACAGCCGCACAGTTGTTCAGGCGTGGTCAGCAGTTGCCAAACGGCCGTCTGCGGCGCAGTGAAAGAGACAAGGCCAGAAACATTCATGGCCATCATTATACGTCATGATGGCCCCGCTGCCAGCTTGCGCTTGTTGCATACTTATCTGATCTTGATAAGATAGCGGACGACTCAAATAGTTGGGAGGTAGCATTGCACGAAGAAGAGATTGACCTGCGGCCTTATATTCAGGCCTTGATTGAGAAATGGTACTGGGTAATCGGCACGGCCGTTTTAGCCGGGGTATTGGTTTTCATTGCCAGTTTGTTTGTGGTCCCCACTTATGAAGCGGAAACGGCCGTGGCCATTGTTCGCATCCGTACCGACATTACCTTCGATCCGCGCATCGTTACCGAAGACGAAGCCTTTGCCCGTGACCAGAACGCTCGCCGGACCGCGTTGGTGGCCCTCGTCACCAGCACCGACGTGATCGAGGCGGTTCTGGCCGAGGTGGGTGAGCAACTACCCGCCGAGCAGCAGCGTGTAAACGCGCTACGCAACATGGTGACGGCCAGTAGTGATGGCGACCTGATTCGTATTCGGGTGCGGCACGGCCAGCCGGCAACGGCCGCTGCCCTGGCCAATAGTTGGGGCCGCCAGTATGAGCGGCACGTCAATCAGCTCTACGGTGGCGGGCGTGGTGAAGGGCTGGAGACCATCGCCGCTCAGGTACAAACCGCTCGCACCCGTTACGAGACGGCCCAGGCCGGCCTGGAAGCCTTTACGCGCACCAGCCAGATTGTGGCCCTGTCTGCCGAAATCGAAGCGCAGGAGCGGGTTTTGACCCAGTATTATGACTTGCTGGCGTCGCTGCAATCCAGCCCCGTGCAGTTGTCACAACGGGTGCTGGCGCAGCATTATACCGATTTACAACGGATTGAGTCCTGGTCGCTGGCGGCCCAATCCCTACGGCAGCAGGTAGCTGCGGGCGGTGGCTCGCCGGGTGCGGCCCTGGGTAATCAGGTCAGCTATGTGTCGCTGCACAGCCAGATTTACAGCAGTATGCCCTTTTCCGCCACGCTGCCCATTGAGATTCAGGTAGCGGTGGGGGATGTGGGCGAAACGGCCGTAACGCCGGCTGACATCGACAATCTGCTGGCCATTCTGACCGAGCGGCGTGAGGCCACCCTGGACCAGATTGATGCCTGGCAGGCAGACGTGGGGACCATACCCCTTGTGGCTGAAGGGGATGGAGAACGGCCGTTACAAGGGGCCATCACCAGTCTCAGCCAACAAATTGCCGCTTTACAGGCTGAACTGGTAGCCCAGGAAGCGCAGCAAACCGATCTGTGGCAAGCCAGCGAACTGGCCTGGAACACTTACCAATCGCTGGCGCTCAAACAGGCTGAGACGGAAATTGCGGCTCAGACGTTGGGGTCTGAGGTGCGGCTGGCCAGCCGGGCGGCCGTGCCAGATCATCCGACTGGCCAGAGCCAACTGGTGAATACCGCCGTTGCTGGTTCATTGGGCGCGTTAACGGCCGTTTTGCTCATTCTAGTCATGCGTGCTTATCGCCAAGACTAGCCCCTGCATATTGATGTGAACCACTTGCCAGATTCTGTCGGCCGTCTTGTGCATCGGCTAACCCACAGCATTTTTGCACGCAATGTTGTCATTTTTATGTCTGGTGCGGCCATCGCCCAGGTGTTCAACGTTGCTGCCTCGCCCATTCTTAGCCGCCTCTATGAGCCATCCGCCTTTGGTTTATTCGCGTTCTTTGTTAGTACCGTCACTCTTTTAGAAATAGCCGTAACCGGCCGTTATGAGCAGGCTATTGTCTTGCCTGAAAATGAGGAAGACGCGGCTAATGTGATGGGTCTGTCACTATTATTGACTATTGCCTTGTCAGTTGGCGCGATTCTACTGGTCTGGTTTAGCGGTGCTGCATTTGCCCATGCTTTTGGCATACCCGAATTAGCACCCTGGCTTTGGCTTATTCCCCCCTACCTGTTAGTAACCGGCATCTACAATTCACTTAACTATTGGTCCACGCGACATAAGCAGTTTAGCCGCCTGTCCATTTCCCAGGTATTTCGTGCTGGCGGCACTGTTGGCATACAGATTGTGGTTGGCTTTCTGCGAAGTGGGGCTGTGGGGTTAATTGGAGGCAAGGTTGTGGGGCAGTCTCTCGCCTCAGTATCGCTATTTCTACAGGTATGGCGCGATGATAGGCATAAGCTGCGCCGTTTGCTTAGCTGGAGGCGTTTCAAAATAGTAGCTCATCGCTATCGGGATTTTCCTCGCTATGGTGCGCCGCAAGCTTTGCTTAACTCATTGTCGTTAGGTGTATTTACATTTCTGATGACCCCTTTCTTTGGGCCAACTGTGGTTGGCTATTATGCGCTGACCAAAAAGATTTTGGGACTGCCTGCTCGTCTGCTTGGGGAAGCTATTCGCCAGGTGTTTTTCCCGAAGGCAACGGAATTGATGCAGACGGGTGGCAATGTTTACCGCTTTTTGCTGATGACAACGCTTGGCCTGTTGGCCATTGGCTCAGTGCCTACACTGATTGTCGTCTTGTTTGGTCCGCAATTGTTTGCTTTCCTGTTTGGGGCAGAATGGTACCGGGCAGGCATATATGCTCAAATCTTAATGCCCTGGACCTATATTGCTCTGGCTAACCCGCCGAGCGTTATGATGATTCCCGTTCTAAACAAGCAGAGCGCTCATATGGTTTATGAAATTGTATCGTTGGTTAGCCGAATTGCCGCCATTTTTGCCGGGGTTGCCATTGGTAACGACATTTGGGCAATTGCTATTTTTTCACTAGTTGGCGTTTTGTTGAATGGGTCGCTTATTGTCTATATGCTCTGGTTGACGAAACAACGGTCTATAATGACCATCCCCCAACCGTATGATCGGTTAATGTCATGAAAAGTAAGATTAAGTCGCATCCTCTTTTTCGTTGGATTACACGGAAAACGGCCGTTTGGTGGCTAATTGTTCAGGTACGGACAATAATGGCACAACTATTGGGGCGTGTTGAACAATACCCCGTCATAGATGATCGTCATTTAGTAGAGATAACAACCCCTATCACCCTCGATTGGCCGGTAGATAGACCTAAGCCCCAGGTAGGTCTGGTACAAGATATTCTCGGACCGCCCTACTGGACTCGTTTTGAGCGTTTTCTCAAGACCAATAAGCTGCCTTATGCGTTGTACGACATCCAACGCTCTGATTGGCTGGCCCAGGCGGATAAATTCGATGTTATCATTTGGCGCGTGATTTCCTTCCCAGCCGCACTGGAAGAGGCGCGGCGTAAGATTTACTTATTGGAAAAGAAACTCGGCAAATCTTGTTTTCCCAACTATGATACGCTGCTACTCTATGAAGATAAGATTATGCAATATGAACGGTTGCGTCTGCAAGGTCTGCCGATAATTGATACCTTTGTTTCACACAATTACGATGAGGCTCTGGCTGCGGTCGAGCGACTCCACTACCCATTGGTGAGTAAGATAGTTGCCGGGTCTGGCTCTATTGGGGTGGAATTGGTAACGTCACCACGCCAGGCGCGGCAGATTGTGCGGACTGCATTTTCTCATCGGGGCCGCTGGACTGGGTGGCCCTACCTTCGCCAGAAAGATTATGTCTTTTTTCAGGCATATGAGGAAAACGAAGGGTACGATTTGCGAATTCTGGTCTCAGGTAAGCATATCAATGGCTTTTATAGGGATGTGCCGCCGGGTGAGTTTCGGGCATCGGGAATGGCGCTGGCACGCAGTGGTGACTTACCAGAACAGGCTATGCGATTGGCCTGGCAGGTAGCCAAGAGGTTAAACTTGATCACCGTCGCGGTAGACATGCTTTATAATCCCACCACCACCTCCTGGCGCATTATCGAAATTGCGCCTTTTACCACCATGCATCGCATCCCTTATAACAACGACGGGAATCCCGGCAGTTTTATATTGGGGCAAAATGGTGCGTTTTGTTTTCAGCCTGAACGTTATTGGCTGCAAGAGACGGCTTTGGAACAGTTTTTCACCCAGATACTGTCATCAGAATAGGGCTGACGAATGAAGCGGTTATTGCTGGTTATGGTTTTGGTAGTAGCTGGTCTAGTGTTGCTGCGCTGGTCCGGATTGGCCGCCGTTGCTAACTATAATTACGCGCTTGTCGTCATTAATCAGTCCGTAGCTGACCGCCGATCAGATAAACTGGCGCGTGGTCAAACTCTGCTGCCTCGGCCGGATAGTGGGCTACCTGGTTACCATCAATCGTTGTTAACGGCCGATTTTGATGTAGACAATTTGGTTACAAACGGCCGTTTCCATTTCTACACTTACGGCTGGCAAATGAACGAGGCAGCCTTTGTCAGTGCCAAAAACCCATTGGTTGGCGAGCTGGCAGCGTTTGTCACCTTTGACAACCAGGATATGTCATTTTATCACCTGTACCAGAAAATTGAAGTTGAGCCATTGCATTGTTACGAGTTGCAGGCATGGTTTCAAATTGACGGCAATGTGGACCGCGTGGCCCTGGAGGTGTGGGATGGTCTGCGTGGGTATCAGCATTGGTATGGGGGGCGTACCGCCTTGTTGACCGGCCCGTTGCCCTGGACTCAAAAGCAACTAACGTTTTGTACACCGGCTGACGTAGCAGAGATACAACTTCGCCTGCGCCGTTTTGGCGGACAGGGTCAACTGGCGGCCGGCACAATTTGGCTGGATGATGTGCGTCTGAAGCAAGTTGATTTGACTGGAGAAGGGCCATAATGGACAGTGTGAAAGTAATCTGGCCGCAAACGTATGAGCAAAAAGCGGCCGTTTTTGCGCTAGTAGGTGGTTTATTAACTGCATTATTTTATGTTGGGGGCTTATGGTCTCTACCCGGCCATACCGCTCTCTTTATCGCCCTCGCCCTGCCTGTTTTTTGCATCGGACTGCTTTTGATCAGGCACATCCGGTTTGCCATTACGCTAGTTGTTATCTACGCACCGGTCGAGATTTTTGTCCAGAAATGGCTGCCGCCTGGGTTAGACTTGGTTTCGCGCTATGCGACTGAAGCACTGCTAGTAGGCCTTTTCCTTGCCGTCTTTGCTGAGCGGTTGCTAAACGGCAAACCCTGGCGGCGCACACCGCTTGATCTGCCACTCTTCCTGTTTGTAGTTATTGGCATTGTATCGGCCGTTGTTAATCAGTTACCGGTGATCGTGCTGTTGATGGGGCTGCGAATAACTTTACGTTACCTGTTGCTATACTATCTAGTTGTGCAGGTTGGCTTTAACCGACAGCAGGTCAAAAAACTGTTACTAGCCTTGTTAGTAATGGCTGCTTTAGTGATGGTTGTAGGACTGTTGCAAGCGATCATTGGCCCGCCGATGAACCGATTCTTGCACATTCCTGATATTATGTTTGGTGACACAGCTACACGCGCTATCTCTGGCTTTGCGGCAGGACACGGCCGTTACATTTTTTCTACACTCGGCCGTTACGATGCGTTTGGCATCTATGCCGTATACATATTGCTAATTACTTTGGCTTACGTTTTCCATCACCGTCGTCGCCATACTGCCTGGACCTGGTTGATTGTGGCTACCCTGATTTGCCTGGCGCTCACACTATCGCGCCAGGCATGGCTGGCTTTATATATCACGCTTTGGGTTTGGGCCATAATCGGCAAAAAGAAATGGGCTATCTATGTTTTGTTTGTTCTTTTTGTAATACCAGCCGCTATTTTGCTGATAGCATTGAGTTTCCCAGACTGGGTTCGGTACTATGGCAGCGCAAATGTTGGGGAGTTAACAGTTATCACTCGAATTTTAGACGCATTCTCAGCCGGTTACCTGCGTGTGAGCAGTGGTAGTGGCGGGCGACTGTTTGTGCTGCGCCATGTAAGCGAACGAATTTTAGAACTGGTTCCCTGGCTTGGTTTTGGGCCTGGTCGCTTTGGTACCATCACGGCCCAATATTTTGGCTATAGCGATGCTGAACTATTGGGCATGACCCAGGGCGATGTCTACCTGGTATTTGATGTCAATTGGGTAACACTTTTAGGTCAGTATGGCAGTTTAGGCTTGCTGGCATTTCTCTTTGTCTTTTGGCGGGCTTGGCGACGCACTCGTTGGTTATATCGTCATGCGACCGATTCGTTAAGCCGTAGCATAGCGTTGGCTACGGTTGGTATTATTCCTGCCTTTATGGTACTAGCTTTTTTTGGGCCTAATTTTGAGCAGCGCATTGTAGCTATGTATGCCTGGCTGATGATAGCATTGGTTGTTACGCTATCACAGCACACCGAAACGTATGAATATAGTCATCGCCAATAAATATTATTTCTATACCGGTGGTCCGGAACGGTATATGGCCGCTGTTACCCAACTTTTGCAGCGTAATGGGCATACCGTTATTCCTTTTGCTATGAAGTTAGACCAAAATGAGCCGTCGGAGTATAGAGATTATTTCGTTTCTCCACCAGCAAAGTCTAACCAATACAAACTGGACCAATTTAACCTGTCATTATACCAAAAGGTAAGCCTTTTGGGGCGGGCCATTTACTCTTGGGGGGCACGCCAAAAACTAACGGCTTTGATCCGTGACGCCCAGGTAGACCTGGTTTATTTGCTTAACATTTGTAATTATCTGTCGCCCAGCTTGATTGATGCGGCCAAACGTTGTGGTGTGCCGGTTGTCATGCGGTTGTCAGATTATAACTTTGCCTGTGCTTCTTACCGCTTTCTGCGTGAAGATCAGGTTTGCACGGAATGTCTGGATAGTGGCTCTTTTCGGCCAGCGCTGCGCTACCGGTGTGTACAAAATTCACTGGTGCAGACAGCCGGCCGGGTTATTCCCATGACAATTCACCGATTGCTCAACATTTTGGGTAAAGTAGATGCGTTTGTGGCACCATCGCCGACAATGGCTGATGCGCTTGTTCAGTTTGGCTGTGAGGCGCAGCGTGTATATCATGTGCCTAGCTTTGTGGACCTGGAGCAGTTTGAGCCAGTTGCCAATCCACGTCGCGACTATGTGCTTTATTTGGGCCGCCTGGACCCCGACAAAGGGGTGGATGTGCTGTTAGCTGCCTGGGCGCGTTTGGGTGCTGCTGCGCCTCTACTTTGTTTGGCAGGTACGGGAACGGCCGTATTAGAGTTGCAAGCCCAGGCCCAGGCAGCAGGGCTGACTGGTGAAAAGGTTCGTTTTTTGGGACAGCTTGACAAAGTAGCCTTACTAGAAACCTTGCAACATGCTGCTTTTACGGTGACTCCGTCACTCTGGATGGATAATTCGCCTATGAGCGTTTACGAAAGCCTGGCTTGTGGTAAGCCAGTTGTTGCTAGTGACATTGGTGGTATTAAGAGCCAGATAGTTCATGGGCAAACAGGTTTTTTGTTTACTGCTGGAGACCGTGAGGCTTTGGCAGTTTATGTCGAACGACTGTGGACAGATCGCCAGCTTGTGGCCCAAATGAGTGAGCAGGCACGAGAAACGGCCGTTACTCACTTTTCGCCAGAGGTTCATTGGCACAAACTTGGCAATATTTTCAGACAAGCAAAGGGAATTACATGATACGCAATCTGATTACTAAACTGCGACACCATTTTCGCTCTATTCGTTACAATTCTTTGAGCGATTTACTTGATTTGGCAGAATACTCACAGGGGTACATCATAGATTTAGGTGGTGGCCCTGCCAGCTTTTTTGCAGCACTTTACCCTAATCCCCAAGCGATTATTTTAATAGAATTAGAGTACGATTTAGCTCAGAAGGCAAAAAAGCGTCTGCCCGATCTAAATGTCATTGTTGCTGATGGCGAAAAACTACCTTTTGCCCGGCAGTCAGTAAGCGCGACAATCTGCAACTCAGTCATTGAGCATGTCAATATGCCATCAAACCTGGCCAACGAAATCCAGCGGGTTAGCCAACGCTTCTTTGTGCAAACGCCGAATGTCCGGTTTCCTGTAGAAACCCATTCTTATATAGCGATCCCTTTGTACAATCAGATTCCCTGGATAAGGTTGCGTCGTTTGTTGTGTTACCTGTTTGGTGGTAATTACGATTATATCAGTAGCGTTTATTATCTTTCCGAAAAAGAATTAAGGCGGTTGTTTCCACAGGCAAATCTCTATTATGAAAAAAGCCTTGGCCTCAAGAAATCATTCTACTTAGTACAAAAAAGTGGGAAACCGACATGAAAATTGCACTCATGGGGACCCGCGGTGTGCCGGCCAGCTACAGCGGTTTTGAAACCTGCGTCGAACAACTCGGCCAACGGTTAGTAGAGCGAGGCCACGAAGTTACCGTCTACTGCCGCAGCCATCATATCACTTATGAAGGCGACTACTATAAAGGAATGCGCCTGGTCAAACTGCCAACCATTGCCAACAAATATTTAGACACAATGGTCCACTCATTCATTTCTTCAATCCATGCCTTAACGCAAGGATATGATATTGCCCTATACTTTATTGCTGGCAACAGTCCTGTGACGTGGATTCCCCGCCTTGTGGGGACTAAAACATTACTTAATGTAGATGGGCTGGATTGGAAGCGTGAGAAATGGCCGACATTGGCCCAAAAATATATCCAATTTTCCGAATACTTGGCTACTAAATTGCCCAATATTTACCTAACGGATTCACGAGTGGTACAAGGTTATTACCAGGATCGGTTTAACAGCACACCGCCTTATATTCCGTATGGTTCTGAGATACAGCAATTGCCGCCCGGCGATGTTTTGTCACAATTTCGCTTGGAACCAGAGCAATACATCTTGTTTGTTGGCCGTTTAGTACCCGAAAACTGCGCTCATCATCTGGTTGAAGCATTTCGCAATCTGCAAACAGATAAAAAGTGTGTTATTGTAGGCGATGCGCCTTATGCCGAAGCTTATATTGCTGATTTGAAAGCGAAAGCGGCCGATGATCCACGTATAGTTTTTACTGGTTATGTGTTTGGTGACGGTTATCATGAACTGGGCAGTAATGCCTATATTTTTGTGGAAACATCTGGCGTGGGGGGCACACACCCCGCGTTGGTGGAGGCAATGGCTTTTGGGTCATGCGTAATTACCCATGATACGCCAGAAAATCTGGAGACAATTGGTGAGGCTGGGTTTGCTTATAACGGTCGTTCCGGAGCTACTGATTTACAACAGCAGTTGAGCCAGTTGTTACAAGAGCCAGACACAGTGGCCACTTACCAGCAATTGGCCCAACAGCGGGCACAAATGTATTATACTTGGGAAGCTGTTACAGATGCGTATGAGGCATTGTTTCAGCAGCTAACAAGATAGCGTCCTAAACCGAATATATGTAGGAGAGATAGCCTATGCCACGGCACATCACCCACTTGCTTTGGACAGGTGGCTGGGATTCAACCTTTCGTCTGTTGCAAGTTGTGTGGGAGAAAAAACAAGCTGTCCAGCCCTATTACTTAATCGACCCTGATCGGCCGTCGCTAAGCTATGAACTTAGGGCAATGTATAAGATTAAAGCGGTAATTGAGGCAGAACGGCCGTTTTCCGCCAATCTTATTCAACCCACACGTTTTTGGGCTTTAGGCGATTTGCCAGTTAATCAAACGATTACTGAACAATATCGGCGCATGAACACCTTTTCTGAAATGGGTATTCAGTACGAATGGCTGGCACGCCTGGCGGTCGGCAGCGAGGCAAGTCGATTAGAATTAGGGTTGCAAGGCCATGATAACGGCATGACTTACTGGCAAACTAAATTGCGTGAAAACTTACTACCAGCCAGCGGTGAGGGCGATGTCTATCGACTAAAAGATCAGCCGGACCCGTCTGACCTGCTTATGTTTAAGCAATTCCGATTTCCTGTTCTTAAATTTACCAAACGAGATATGGCACAGTGGGCCGTTGAGCAGCAGTGTGACCATATTTTGGCTATGACCTGGTTTTGTCATCGACCACTACGTGGTATACCTTGTGGGCTTTGTAACCCTTGTAGAATAGTTGTCAACGATGATATGGCTCATCGACTACCATTTATCAGCAAAGTTCGATACCATGTTAAACAGCTACATGGGTATCTTAAAGGTAGCCTTCAGACTAGAAACTGATGAGAAGATTTAGTGTGAACTTCGCGATTTTTTCATTATTGTTAGACATTGGGCTGACAATAATGGCCCTTATGTTGGCTACCGCGCTACGGCCGTTTCTGACCCACTTACCTTTCCTGCAAGACCTCGCCATCGTTTCATTCTCACCATCCGTCTACGGGATAATTGTTGTACTCTGGACGGCCATATTCCTGTTCAATTCCGTCTACGATCCAAGAAATGTCTACAAAATCACCGACGAACTGCAAAACGTTACCATTGCCGTTGCCCTGGCCTCCCTGATTTTCGCCGGTGTTCTCTACCTCTTCTTTCGTGATTTTTCCCGCTACCTTCTCCTGCTTTTCGTGGCCATCGACCTTGTTTTGCTTTTGGGCTGGCGCTTGTGGGCACGGCTAGTGTTTCGCATAAGACGAGTGCCTGCGGCCGAAAAACGGGTCCTGATTGTAGGGGCCGGCCGTGTTGGCCAACGCGTCGGACAAATGATTGGTGAAAGCCGGTGGATGGGCTTGCATCTGGTTGGCTACCTGGATGACGCCCGTAGAAACGGTCAGCAAGACCTGTCAATCATAGGGCGGCTGGCCGAAGTGCGGCAGGCGGTTCAGCGCGAAATGGTTGATGACGTGGTCATTGCCCTGCCGCAGCGGGCCTATGGGCAGGTCAATAAACTGGTGGTGGACCTGCACGACTTGCCCGTCAATGTCCGCGTCGTACCTGACTACTTTAGCCTGGCCCTCTACCGCGCTTCGGTAGAGGATTTTGGTGGTTTGCCGCTGATTAACCTGCGTGATCCCGCTCTCAACGAGGTGCAGCGGCTGGTCAAGAGGTTGTTTGATCTGCTGGTTGGCGGCCTTACAGTCCTGTTGACCCTGCCCCTGTTCATCCTGATCGCCCTGGCTATCAAGCTGGACTCAGACGGCCCCGTTCTCTTTCGGCAGCAGCGGGTGGGGGAAAACGGCCGTGTTTTCCCCATGGTCAAATTCCGCTCCATGGTCGTGGGGGCCGAAAAGATGCAGCCCAAAATTAACGGCGAGGACGAAAACGGCAACGTCATCCACAAAACCGAAGACGATCCCCGCGTTACCCGCGTCGGCCGTTTTCTGCGGCGCACCAGCCTGGATGAACTGCCCCAATTGCTTAACGTCATCAAAGGGGATATGAGCCTGGTGGGGCCGCGCCCGGAACTGCCCTGGTTGGTAGGCCAGTACGAACTGTGGCAGCGCAAACGCTTCGCCGTGCCCCAGGGCATGACGGGTTGGTGGCAGGTCAACGGCCGTGCCGACAAGCCGATGCACCTCCACACCGAAGATGACCTCTATTACATCCAAAACTACTCCCTCTGGATGGACATTTATATCCTGCTTAAAACGCCCTGGGTCGTTTTGCGCGGCAAAGGTGCCTATTGAATGTATAATAGGTGGGCTTGGTTTGAAGGGGGGCTGTTGGCCGCAGCCGCCCCTTTTTTGTTGTTTCCTGAGATAATGCCTTTAGCAACGGCCGTTTCCCTCCTTTTCGTCATCTTCATCTGGCTGCGCCCCCTGCCACCCCATCCTTTCAATCTGCCCCTGCTGCTTTTTGCTTTCATGTTAGGCGTCGGCGTATTGGTAACGGCCGATCCTGACCTCACCGTACAATCATTTGCCACACTGTTACTTGGCCTGACAATCTGGCGCTGCCTGGTTCGGCACGTGGACAATTGGGTACAGTGGCGGCTGGCGTTGGCCCTCTTCGGCCTGTTGGGTGCCGGTTACATGCTTCTGGGCGTCTTGACCACCGATTGGCTGCTCAAGATCGCGGTCATCGAAACTGTGCTGGCCTATTTGCCGCAGCGCGTGGTTGACCTGCCGGGCCGGACCGCCGGCACGCATCCCAATATGTTGGCCGCAGCCACGCTGCCATATTTTACCTTGCTGCCTCTGCTCATTTATGTCTGGGGCTGGCGGCAGCGTAATTGGCATAATGGGCTGCTTTTGGTACTGGGCTGGCTATTAGTAACGGCCGTTCTCCTTCTCACCCAATCCCGAAGCGCCTACATGGCGGCTGTTGTTGCCAGCCTCATACTGCTATTGGGGGCAGTTGGCCTATTGTCAGCGTCAAGGCAGAAATATCTGATGTTAGGGGGGATCGCGCTCGTTTTGCTGTTGGGCGCTATTGGGGCCAGAGAGGTGGGGTGGGGTACCATGCAATCCTTCTGGGACGATCCCCGCCAGCAGACCAGCCTCGGTTCGGCCGCTTCGCTTGGGTTTCGGCAGGAAGTGTGGCGTTGGTCCACAGTGGCAATTGGCGATTTTCCCTTTACCGGCGTCGGTCTGGGCAGTTACAGTCACGTCTTACGCCGCTTTTATCCAGTGGCTGTTACGCCCGACTATGTTATTTCCCACGCGCACAATCAATACCTGCAAACAGCGCTGGATGTTGGCCTGCCTGGGTTGATCGCTTATCTAGCGCTGATCATGACGGCTTTTGGCCTTGTCTGGCGAATAGTGCGGCTGGATTGGCAGTTACGGCCGTTTGCGCTTGGTCTGGCCGGTGGCCTGGTTGCTTACCTTATTTTTGGCTTGACCGATGCCGTCCCTTTTGGGGCCAAGCCGTCTTTGCTGTACTGGTATTTGCTGGGCCTCATTGCCACTTTGCCACGAGCAGCGGCGCGGCAGTTGTAAAAAACGGCCGTTTGCCCCATAATTCCTACCAATAAGTGTAGAGTGCAGAGTACAGAGTGTAGAGTCCTCTATCTCTATCTCTATCTCTACACTCTATCTAAAGGAGCAATAGATGAAGCTTAAAGAAGGTATTTTATTCTTGCAAGGCGCGTTTAAGAATTTGCATGAGGTTGGGTCAATTATTCCCAGCTCAAAAGCGGTGGCGCAGGCCATGACGGCCGCACTACGACAGAAAGAGTCGCCCCGACGTATTTTGGAAGTTGGGGCCGGTACCGGTCCTATCACCGCCCGCATTGTGCGCGAAATGACTCCGGCCGACTATCTGGACATTTACGAAATTAATCCCGAATTCACTGGCTTTTTAGCCCGCCGTTTTGAGACCGATCCTGCTTTCCAACGTGTCAAGGCGCAAACAAACATCTTCACAGCCGGGATCGAAACAATCGAGCGCATACCCACCTACGATATTATCATCTCAGCCGTACCTTTCACCAACTTTCCGCCGGCGGCCGTCGCCGAATTTTTTGAAACCTACCGCGACATTCTGCGTGAAGATGGGGTGTTGACCTACATTGAGTTTGCTTTCGGCCGCACGGTGATGCGCCGCCTGGCCAAAGGGTCAGAGAAAGAGCGGCTAGAAAAGCTGGAGCGGCTGTTGCAAGATTACCAGCAATCTTACCGGGTAAGAGCCAAATTCGTCCCGTTCAACGCGCCCCCCGCCCGCATTCACTCGCTTCGCTTTGATCAGTAGGCACACATGAGTTCACTGCAAAAAACCGAGTTTTTAGCCAAACAGAACCACAATCGCCAGAGTAGCTGGGCCTGAAAAACTCGGTTTTTCGACCTTTTTTCAGTAGAGTCACACATGTTTGTGACAGCCTACTTGTGACCGGCCTGCACGAGCATTCTGGCCGTTTTGAACGGGTCTTTGCTGGTGACCAGCGTTTCCCCAACCAGAATGGCATCCACGCCGATTTGGGCCATTGTTTGCACGTCAACGGCCGTTTTCACCCCACTCTCTCCCACCACCACCACGTCAGCCGGGATGCGCTGCCGTAGCCGGGCCGTGTTCTCAAAATCCACCTCAAACGTCTGCAAATTGCGATTGTTCACACCAATGATGCGCGGCTGGACGGCCAACGCCCGCTCTAACTCCTCTTCCGTATGGACTTCAATCAGGACGTTCATCCCCAGCGTGTGGGTCAGCTTTAGCAGCGAGCGCAAATCATTGTCCCCCAGCACCGACACAATCAACAAAATCGCATCCGCCCCGGCGGCGCGGGCTTCGTACACCTGGTAGGGGTCAAAGATGAAGTCCTTTCGCAGAATGGGGACGCGCACGCTCTCTTTGACGTTGCGTAAATCGGCCAGGGAGCCTTGAAAGTGACGGCCGTCTGTCAAGACCGAAATAGCCGCCGCCCCCGCTTTCGCGTAGTCACGAGCTAGTTGGACCGCGTCATAATCAGGCACCATCAGCCCCTTACTGGGCGACGCCTTCTTGCACTCAGCAATGAGCGAAACGCCCGGCTGCCGCAGCGCGGCGTAAAAGTCAAGCGGCCGCGGGGCCACGCTGGCCAACGCTCGCAGGTCGGCCAGCGGCACCTGCCGCATAATCTTGGGCAACTGCTCCCGATGATAACGCATGATCTCATCCAGAATCTTGCCCCGTCGTTTGGCGATATTACTTACACTCATGGTGGTTGAACCTCAAATGGTTACGCGGAGATTCGCGGAGAACCACAGAGTTTCACAGAGAAAAGCAGAGGGATGAAAGTTTTCACCGCAAAGGCGCGAAGGACGCGAAGAAAAGGGAATAAACTCTGCGTTCTTTCCGTCTTTGCGGTAAAAAAACCTCCGCGTCTCTCTGCGGTCCTCAGCGTACCTCCGCGTTCCCGCTTTTTGTTTGTGTAATCCACGCATTTAATGCTTTCAAAGCAGCGCCGCTGTCGATGGATTGGCGGGCCTGGCCCAGGCCCGCTGCCCAGTCGCCGCTGTGGGGGGTGAGGGCGGCGGCGGCGTTGAGCAGCACGATGTCCCGGCGCGGCCCCTGGTCCTGGCCGCTGAGGATGTCGTGGGTAATCCGGGCGTTGGTGGCCGGATCGCCGCCGCTGAAGTCGTCGAGGCTGGCGCGGGGCAGGCCCAGGTGGGCCGGGTCTAGTTCGATGGTTTCGACACGGCCGTTTCTCAAATGACTGACCCTGTTCACACCCGTTGTGGAAAATTCATCCAGCCCATCGGCCCCATGCACCACGTAAGCGGCCGTACTGCCCAATTCGCCCAAGACATTGGCTAATGGCTCGGTCAGTTGGGGCGCATATACGCCAATGACTTGATGGGTGGCCCCGGCCGGATTGGTCAATGGTCCCAACAGGTTGAAGATGGTGCGCTGCCCCATCTCGCGGCGCGGCCCGATGGCGTGGCGCATGGCCGGGTGGTGGTGGATGGCGTACAGAAAGCCAATGCCCACCGTTTCGATGCAGGCGGCCACCTGCTCCGGCCCTAAGTCGAGATTGCCGCCCAGGGCCAGCAGCACATCGGCCGAGCCGGATTTGCTGCTGGCGGCCCGGTTGCCGTGCTTGGCCACCTTGACCCCGGCCCCCGCCACCACAAAAGCGGCCGTTGTCGAAATGTTAAAGGTGTGCTTGCCGTCGCCGCCCGTGCCGCAGGTGTCCACCAGCATCCCGTTCTGCCGGTCAACATCAACGCGCACAGGGACAACGTGGCTACGCATGGATTTGGCGCTGCCGGCAATTTCGGCCACCGTTTCCCCTTTCATGCGCAGGGCGGTCAGGTAGCTGCCAATCTGGGCCGGCGTGGCCAGCCCGGTCATAATGGCGTCCATGGCTGCCTCTGCCTGCGCTAAGGTGAGCGAACGGCCGTTTATCACTTCAGCAATCGCTGCTTTCAAAGGCATAGTTTTCTCCTCTGGGTAGGGTAATGGATTGGTTTAGTGCGTAGTGCGTAGCAAAGACCGCTACGCACTACGCACTACGTTTCACATTACTTTCGTCAATGCCAACGGCGTGGCAAGCTGCTCATTGGCCGCTTTGATCGCTTCGGCGGAACCGAGAACGACGATACGGCCGTTATCCCGTACCTGAGCCAACACGTCGGCAAACGCTTTGAAGTCGTCGGCCGTTGTGGTCAGGATTTGCTCCCGGTAAGCCTGCCGCGCCTCGTCGGTATAGCCGGTCAGATAGCGCACCATCGAGCTGTACCCTTTGGCGTCCGGCAGTTGGTAGCTGTCCATGCTGCTGATAGACCCGATAATGCTCTTGACCAACTCATCCTCATTCAGCTCCAGGTCATGCAGAAAATCGACCGTTTTGTCATAGTTGTCGAGCGTGCCCAGCAGGTTGGGATCGCGGTATGACAGAAAAGCAAAGGTGCCGTCGTGCCGATCAAAAGAATACAGGGCCCCATACGCGCCCCCTTGCGCTCGAATTCTTTCCCAGAGCCAGCTTGTCCGTAAAAAGTTGCCAATGACCGAAATGGAGCCATCCAGTTGGTAGCCATGTTGGTACAGATTGGTCCCTTTAGCCACGTAGTTGACCTGGGCCGGGATGGTCAACCCCTCATACGGGGGCAGTGTGCCGGTTTGCCAATTGGTCCGTTGCCCATTGCTGGCGGGCAATTGACCGAGAAATTCATCCAGTTGGGGGCGGAACTGCTGCCAGTTGTCGTCATCAAGGGTGACATTGACCACCAGCGCGTTGCGGTTAATGATCATCTGATGGACCTGCTCTAGTTTAGCCAAAACGGAGGGCCAGTCGTTTTCTACCGCCTCGGCAAGTTGGCGCAGGAAGAATAGGTAGCTGACGCCGCCCATCTGCTCGGCCACCCAGCCCGCTTCGCTGAATTGGGCCTGGATGCGGCTGTTGGCTACGCTGTGGCCGCCGGGAATCAGGCCGGCCTCTTTGCGGGCTTTCGATTCCAGGACCATCTGGCGGAAGCGCTCCTGGTTGTCGAGTTTGAGCGTTAGCAGAATATCGCGCATGATGGCTAAGAGATCGGCCGTTTGGGCCATAGTCGCTTTGCCGCGCAAGAAGAGGTAGGTGGCCGCGGCCGCATCAAACGACGTGCCGGAAACGTAGCTGCTGGCCCCCACGCCGCCGGTCTGCCGGCCAATACGTTGGGAGAGCTTGACAAAATCTTCGGTTTCGGTGCCGATTTGGGTGAGACAACGGCCGTATAATTTCACATAAGGCAGCAGTTCGGGCGGCAAAACGTGCAGGTCAAAACCGAGGTCCAGGTAGACAATGCCGTTGGTAAACAGGTCGTGGTAGAGCAGCTTGGCCCCCTGCGCCTCGCTCACCTCTAGTGGAATTGGTTTATTCTCTTTGTCCAGGTCGTCGAGCGTCAGGCGGGGGATGGCGGCCAGGGCTTCGGGGCTGTCGGGCTGTTCTTGCAGCCGCTTGAGGGCCTGGGTATTGGCTACGACCGCTTCTAGCTGGGCCTGGTCCATCTCGGCTTTGATGGCGGCCAATTTTTCCCGTTCGGCCGTTTCCCACTGCTGTTGGAGGGTGGGGTCTGGCTCCAAAACGAGGGTGAGGCGGTGGTTGTTATCCAGCAGGTATTGGCGAATCAGGTCGGATAGGTATTCGGTTGAATGTTGGAGTTGGGATTTAACGGCCGTTAACGGCGCTTCATACTGCAATGGCTCAATCGGGTCCCGCTCAAAGAGCCAGTTGCGTAAGGTCCGCATCATCAGCAGCAGGCCACGCGGGAAAGAGCCAGTATTGTTCTCACGCAGCCCAAATTCCAGCGTATTGAGCGCGGCATCGACCGTATCCTTGTCGATATTCTCCTCGGCCAGTTGGGTCAGCGTATCGACGATAAGCGATTCTACCGCGTCGGCATCGGCCAGATCAATTCCTTTCAGACCAATGGCAAAAGTCATCTGCCGCATCCAGCCGGACAGTCCGCCGCCGGTTATGTCCTCACCCAGGCCAGAATCAATCAGCGCTTTGCGTAAGGGCGCGGCCGATGTGCCTACCAGCGAATCAGACATGATGTTGAGGGCCATAATCAGGGCCGGATCGGTTATTTCGGGCAAGGCCCACGTAATCAGCACCATCCCTTTCTTGTCCAGATCGCTGTCAGGGTCGATGGCGTATTTTTCAACCACGCGCCGGGGCTGGTCAAAAGGTGGGTGGTTGTCAATAATGGCGTTGACTGGATTGGCCTCAAACTCGCCCAGCCATTCGTCCAGCAGCCGCAGCCGTTCGGCCGGGTCGTCGTCGCCGTAAAAGTAAATGCGGGCGTTAGAGGGATGGTAGTAGGTGGCGTGGAACTGCGTGAACTGCTCGTAAGTCAGTTCCGGCATCACCTTTGGATCGCCACCGGAGTCGTAGCCGTAGGCGTTGTCGGGGAACAGGTATTGGCTGTTATAGCGATAAAGCAGCGCGTCGGGTGAGGAGTAGACCCCTTTCATCTCGTTGAAGACGACCCCTTTGTAGCGCAGCGGTTCGTCTACGTGGTCCAATTCGTAATGCCAGCCCTCCTGTTCCAAATGCTGCGGCGTGATGAGCGGGTGGAAGACAGCATCCAGGTAGACGTCAATCAAATTGTAAAAATCTTGCAGATTGGTGCTGGCTACCGGGTACATGGTGCGGTCTGAGCCGGTCATGGCATTGAGGAAGGTCTTGAGCGATCCCTTCACCAATTCCACAAACGGCTCTTTGACCCGGTATTTGCGCGACCCGCCCAGGACAGAATGTTCCATGATGTGGGGGAGGCCGGTCGAATCGGCCGGCGGCGTGGCAAAGGTGACACCAAACACCTTGTTCTCGTCTTCGTTAATCAGGGACAGCAGCTCCGCCCCCGTCTTGACATGCCGGTATAATTTGGCCGTTGTGTTTAATTCCTCAATAAATCGTTCGTCTATTTGTTCAAATCCGTGAGTAATGGTCATAGTGGTTCCTTTTTCAAAAATTCAACGCAAAGGGGCAAAGAAAAGCGTTTGGATTCTGTTTCTTTGCAGCCATTCCAATTATGGTAGGGGCGGGACAGGCGGGCCACGATCCTGGCTATCACCAACGAGATCCGTCCCGCCTGTCTCGCCCAAATCGTGTCGCATGAGGGCGAGACGGCGCGGAGTTAATTGGGTTGGTTATGGCCAGATTGGTTTCCGCGCCGTCCCGCCCCTACTGTTTTACGCTTAAAGTGCATAATCCATGATAGGCATCTGGGTGTAGCGATCCGGCTCGGCGTTTTCCTGGTAGATAGCCTTGAAACGAGCCTCTACTTTAAGCAAGGCCGGGCCGTGATAATAGATCATGCCGCAATGCAAACAGACATCGGCCGGCATGTCGGGTACAAATAGGCGGTTTTTGCCGCGACTGTAAATATACTTGACGGCCCGCGTTTCAAACTGCTCGTTACTACAATAATAACATTTCATTTCGTTGGTTTACAGTTGCAGCTTAATTGCAAAGCTTAAGCTACTGGGACTTTAAGAAAGCTAGATCGGTAGTAAGCCAAGCCCGCCTAGGGCTAAAGCCCCAGGCTAGTAAACGATGCCCGGTGAACCGGGCTGAGCCGGTTTGAACCGGCGTGGCTCACTAGCCCGGCCGTTTACGGCTGGGCGGGGTTGCGTTATCGAGCTGTTTTGTTAAATAGCAAATCCGTTAGCTTCGCGGTGAAATCCAAAAAAGCAGTTCTCCGCGAATCTCCGTGGTCCTCTGTGCATCTCCGCGTTCCTGCTTTTACCTACCGTCTAAAAAGTTTCGCAAGATGCGCTTGCCGTGTTCGGTCAGGATGCTCTCAGGATGAAACTGGACGCCGACGGTAGGCTGGTGCTTGTG